>CAYJDZ010000048.1:0-9512 GCA_964368955.1 uncultured Mariniplasma sp. | reverse complement strand
AACAAAACCAATGGGATTACACATCGACGTTGGTTAATTCATACCAATAAAGAATTAACTAAAATTTTAGATGATACAATTGGGAAATCGTGGAGAGACGATTTAACAAAATTAGAGTTATTAGATGCTTATAAAGATGACATTAAGACTCAAAAGTTAATTGATCAAATGAAATTAACTAAAAAGCAAGCGTTGGCTGATCGTATTTATAAAGAACAAGGCATCAAGTTAGATGTTACTTCTATATTTGACATTCAAGTGAAAAGACTTCATGAGTATAAAAGACAGTTGATGAACATTTTGCATATTATTTATGTTTATCAAAGATTAAAATCAGATCCGACATTTAAAGAAAACTATTATCCACATTCATTTATTTTTGGTGCGAAATCCGCACCAAGCTATCAAATGGCTAAAGACGTGATTGAACTTATTAATACAGTTGCAGAAATCATTAATGCTGACGAATCCGTAAATCAATTATTAAAAGTTGTCTTTGTTAGAAATTATAATGTTACATATGCTGAATATATTATGCCTGCAGCTGACCTTTCTGAACAAATCTCTACTGCAACTAAAGAAGCAAGTGGAACAGGGAATATGAAGTTTATGATGAATGGTGCATTAACTATAGGAACAATGGATGGTGCAAACGTTGAAATCGTAAGAGAAGCTGGTATAGATAATAACATTATATTTGGATTGTCTGCAGCTGAAGTATCAGAATTTTATGCTCACAATGGCTATAAGCCAAGAGAAATATATGAAAAAGACCAACGATTAAAAAATGTGTTTAGTTTTATTAGAACACTTCATTATAATCCAGCTCATTTTGATTATATCTTAAACAACTTATTAAATAGTGATTATTTCTTAGTCTTTAAAGACTTTGATAGTTATGCAAAAGCTCATGAAATCGCAAATGAGTATTATAAAGATAGAAGTGGTTGGTTACATAAATCAATTATGAACATTGCACATTCAGGATTCTTTACATCTGATCGTACAATCACAAACTACAATCACGATATTTGGCATTTAGAAAAAATCAATTTCGATAAATAAAATATGTGTTGACAATTAAAAGAAGTAGATAGTCTATATTTACTTCTTTTTCATTTCTTCTAAGGATTTTCTCTTGAGAAATTTATGCCTAAACATGGTAAAATAGTATTGTTAGATAAAAAGCAATTATAAAGATAGAAAAAGGACATAAAAGATGAATATTTTTATTGAAGATTTTAAATTAATCCGAATTGAAAGTGATGCATACATCTACTCAATTTGGTTAGAAAATAATGAAGTCAGTTGGCTTAAAAATGATGGACATAATCAGTATTTTGTCACTAATAATGACATTGAACTTCAAAAAAACGACACAATCACAATTAATGATGTAACTTACCCACTTCATATTGGTTTAGTCACTTTAACAGAAAACTTTGAAAAAAGATTTAGATATGATGGTCCACTAGGCTATGTGTATTCAAGTGATGAGACATCATTTTATCTATTTTCACCTGTAGCAAAACAGGTGAATTTAATCTTAGGTGAGCATCTACATGAAATGTCATATAGCGAGCCCATTTGGACAGTTAAGGTTAAAGGAGACCACCATTTAAAAACCTATCACTACCAAATTAGATTAATAGACCAGTTTAAAGATGTCAAAGACCCTTACGCACCAGGAGCTTCTACACTGGGCTCTCATATTATAGATTTTAAGAGAGCTTTTCCGCTTTCAAAAACACCGATTAAACTTAAAAACTACTGTGATGCGGTTCTTTATGAGGGACATGTAAGAGATATGTCTATTGACCTAGATGTGGCTCATAAAGGCTTATATGATGGTTTAATTGAAGATAGTAAGATCCTAGGTGGCAATGTTTTAACCTATATTAAAAAACTAGGAATGACACACCTGCAATTGTTACCTGTATTTGATTTTGAAGGTGTTTTGGATGTTGAAAAAGATCTTTTCTATAACTGGGGATATAATCCGAGTCAATATTTTTCTTTAGAGGGTTGGTTTTCGAAAGACCCCAAAAATCCATATGATCGCATTAATGGTCTAAGAAAGATTGTCGAAACTGCACATCAAATGAAATTAGGAATTAATTTAGATGTTGTTTATAATCATGTGTATCAATATTGGACTTTTCCTTATGATGATATTGTTCCAGGTTATTTCTATCGTCATGATCAAGATCACAAAATGACAGATAATTCATATTGTGGAAATGATGTTGAATCTAGAAATTATATGGTTAGAAGATTGATTGTTGATAGTTTAGTTCATCTTCAAGATGTGTATCAAATAGATGGATTTAGATTTGACTTAATGGGTCTTTTAGATATAGATACGATGTTATTAATTGAAAAAACACTTAAAAATAATAATCCTTATATCATGTTATATGGTGAAGGATGGAATATGCAGACTGAGATTGCGCAAAAAAAACGGGCGAATACGCATAATCAATCGTTATTTAAGGGTTTTGCGCATTTTAATGATTTCTTTAGAAACACAATGAAGGGTGAACTTTATGGTGATGGATTAGGATTTAGCATGGGAAATCCAAGACTGCAACAAAAAGCACTAGATGCAATCATTGGATCACCACTGATGTTCACGTCTCCAAATCAGAGTATTAATTATGTAGAATGCCATGATAATTTAACTTTTTACGATAAAATGGTGTCCTTACATGGATTTGAATTGCCAGATTTTAAAATTGCTCAAGATTTAGCAAACCATTTAATCGCAATTTCTCAAGGTATCCCTTTTTATCATGCGGGGCAAGAATTTTATCGCAGTAAAAAAGGTGTCGATAATTCATATAATCAAAGTGATGAAATTAATCAAATTAAATGGCGCATTAAAGAAGAGGCAGTTAAAAAGCTAAGATCTTTATTGAAGATTAGAAAAAGATTTAAATTGTATCGACAAGCAGCATATAGTAAAAAAATAACGATTGTTAAAAATAAAAAAATGATTATCTACCGCTTAGAAGATGATAAAAATATTTTAATTCACTATATTAAAAATTATTATGATTTAGAGAAAATTTCATTAGAGATGGGTAAACTTATATTTCCTTCACAAAAAGTATTAGCAGAAAACAAAGCGATTTTTGTAGATCAACCCGGTGTTTATATCGTTCATATTAAAAAATAATAAAAGAGGTATTGTATGCGGACTATTTCAGATATTGATGTAAATATGTTTTTAAATGGTCTTCACGATCATGCGTTTAAAATCTTTGGTGCTCATTTACTAAGAAATGAGCAAAACGAAGTCTACGCAACCGAGTATACAGTCTACGCACCAAATGCGAAAGAAGTTAGATTGATTGCAAGTTTTAATGAATATGAAGGTTGGAAACACGTTTTAACAAAAATACATTATCAAGGTATTTACCGGATTGAAATACCAGGCAATCATGAATGGGCTATTTATAAGTATGAAATTCATACACATGACCATAAGATTTTGCATAAAGCAGACCCGTTTGCTTATTTTAGTGAAGTTAGACCTGAAACAAGCTCTAAAGTTTATGATATTGATTTCTATCAGTGGAATGACCAAGATTGGTTTTATCATAAAAAAAAGAGTTATCAAGAACCGCTTTTAATTTATGAAGTACATCTAGGCTCATGGATGAGGAAGTTTGGAGAATTTAAACAATATAATGAGATTGTTGATGATTTAATCAATCATGTATTATCACATGGATTTACACATGTGGAATTCTTGCCGTTATATGAGCATCCCCTTGATGACTCATGGGGATATCAAGGTACTGGCTATTTTGCGGCTACATCAAGATATGGTTCACCTAAAGACTATATGTATTTAATTGATCGCTTGCATCAAGCGGGCATTGGCGTTGTCATGGACTGGGTGCTGGGCCATATTTGTAAAGATGCACATGGGTTAAGCTATTTTGATGGATCACCCTTATATGAATTTAATGACAAAAAAAGAAGAGAAAACATCATATGGGGCACTAATAATCTTGATTTTTCTAAAGGGATCACAAGAAGTTTCATGTTATCAGCTTTAACTTTTTGGATGGACTATTTCCATATTGATGGTTATAGAATCGATGCAGTATCTTATTTAATTTATTATTTGGGTAATAAAAATGAAGGTGTCAATCATGACGCAATCAATTTCTTAAGACAATTATCTTATCATTTATTTGGTAAAGATGATCGGTTTTTGTTTATGGCAGAAGATTCAACTGATTATCCACAAGTCACACATCCAGTGGATGTAGGCGGGATTGGATTTAATTATAAGTGGAATATGGGTTTCATGAATGACGTTTTAAAATACTTTAAAGAAGACTCAATTCATAGAAAGTATCATCATAATCAGATAACCTTTGGACTGGTTTATGCCTTTAATGAGCAATTTATCTTACCTTTCTCCCATGATGAAGTCGTTCATATGAAAGGTTCACTCGTTAATAAAATGCCTGGAGATTACTGGCAAAAACTAGCAAACTGGAGATTGTTGTTAACACTTTGGATGACGCATCCAGGGAAAAAATTGCTGTTCATGGGCCAAGAGTTCGCATCCTTTAGTGAATGGGCTTTTCAAAAAGAGTTAGATTGGCATTTGCTTGAAATTGATGCTCACCAAAAACAAAATCGATTCTTTAAAGATTTGGCCTTAGTTTATCGCCATCATGATGCACTTTATCAATATGATCACGATCCGAAAGGATTTAAATGGATTGTTGCAGAAGATCAAAATCAATCATTATTTTCATTTATTAGATATTCTGATGAAGAGATTTTAATCATTATTCTTAATATGACACCTAACGTTCACAAAACCTATGATATTGGGGTGCCTAGAGCAGGAAGATATCAAGAGATCTTAAATAGTGACAAAGCAATTTATCATGGTTCAGATCAATATAACGGCACACAGCTTTATACAATTAAAGGTGAGCGCCAAGGCTTTAAGTTTCATATCAAACCTAAAGTTGGACCTTTTGCAGGCATTATCTTACAATATAAGAAATAAAAAAAGCGGGAAATCATTTGATTTCCTGCTTTTTAGTAATTTTAGTGGATGTTCTTTCAATTAATTTAACGTCAATGATATCATGTAAGTTTTCTAGCTCTACACCTCTAATGAGTCTAGTTAAATTGATAAAGGATTGTTTCCCCATAAAATAGACTGATTGGTGAATGGTTGTAATAGAAGGTGTCACCCATTTCGCATAAGGTGTATCATCATAGCCAACTAGGGAAACATCTTCAGGGACTTTTTTACCTAATTTTTGTAAGATATTTAGAGTAGCGATAGCTAAAGTATCGCTAAATGCGAAGATACCATCAACTGAAGGATTGTTTTTTAGGATTTCTTCAATGAGTTTTATATCTGGATTAATTAAGTCGAAATCAAAAATATCTGCATACATTTTTTCTTCTTTTAAGCCATTTAAAAAACCAATGGTTCGCTCCATGGTTGTTAATAAAAATGAGGGTCCTCTAAACACTAAAATATTTCTTGCACCAGTCTCAATGAGTTTTTTAGCAGCTAGGTTTCCACCTTTAACATTATCTGAAGTAATAGAAGGTATATTTTCATCTAAGATATGATCAACGGTGACAACTGGAATTTTTAGTTCGGAAAGTTTATCAATATTAGAAAAATTTGAAGCAATGATTAAACCTTCGATATTATATTGTTCAAAAAACTTTAAATACTCTAATTCTCTATCAGGGTCATCTTGTGTATGACAAAACATGATTTTATAACCATAAGCAGATGCTTGAGATTCAATGCCTTCAAGTAGCTCACCATAAAAACTTGGACCAATGTGGGGCACAATCACACCAATAATCTTTGAACTTCTTGATGTTAGAGAACGCGCAAGTTGATTAGGAACAAACCCAATCTCTTCAATAATTTTATCGACAATAATTTTTGTTTCTTCGTGAACATACCCTTTTTGATTAATCACTCTTGAAACAGTTGAAACACTCACATTCGCTTTTTTGGCGACATCTCTAATGGTTGGCTTCATCTTAGACACTTCCTTTTAAAAGAATTAGAAAATTATATAGCTTTAGATTCATTTTATCATAGATACCGATAAAATTTTGCTTCATTAAATTTATATATATGTTTGATGACGCTTTAGGAAGATTATATGTCTTTTGTTTGCCAGTAATGATGGCTAAGAGATTCATACTTTTTTCGTATTTTGTTATAATTAGAATTTTGTAAAATATGAAACCGCTCACATTATGTCATCGTAAGACCTTCTATGATACAATAAATATATGACATAAAGGAGCTATTCATATGCTGAAAAAATGGTGGATGGAAAGTGTTGGTTACCAAATATATCCAAAGAGTTTTTTTGATAGTAATGCTGATGGCATTGGAGATTTATTAGGCATCCATGAAAAACTTGAATACTTAAATGAACTTGGAATCAACCTCATTTGGATATGTCCTTTTTATGATTCACCAATGGATGATAATGGATATGATGTTAGAGATTATTATAAAGTCAATCCTGACTTTGGTCAGATAGAAGATGTGAAAAAACTGCTTGATAAGGCTCATAGTTTAGGTATCAAAGTGATTATGGATTTTGTGTTAAACCATACCTCAGATGAGCATCGTTGGTTTATTGAATCAAAAAAATCCGTTGATAATCCTTATAGAGATTACTATATTTGGCATGAAGGAAAGATAAAAAACGGTGTAAAAGTAGAACCAACTAATTGGGGATCCTTCTTTGGTGGAAGTTGCTGGAATTATGATCTGACAACTGATAGTTATTATATGAAAATATTCTCAAATAAAATGCCAGATTTAAATTGGGAAAATCCAAAAGTTCAGCAAGAAATGATTGATATCGGTCAGTGGTGGTGTGATTTTGGAATGGATGGATTTAGAATTGATGCGATTTCACATATTGCCAGAGATCAATTTGTTGATATTAAAAAAAGAGATGAGAAATACCCTTTAGATTGGACTAAATTTTCTAACCTTCCAAAGGTTCATGAACACTTAAAAAAACTCAATAAGGAATTGTTTACTCCAAACCAGTTATTAACCATCGGTGAAGTCGGTGGACAAGCTAGCATTGAAGAGGCTAAAAAGTATGCAGGTTTTGGCTCAAATGAACTTTCCATGGTCTTTAATTTTGATCACAATTGGTGTAACAATTTAGATGAATCAAAAAATCCAAAAAAATTAAAAACAAACCTCCTTGATCTAAAAAGAGTATTTAACAAATGGCAAACTGCTTTTAAAGATGATGGATGGGTTCCACTTAATTGGCTTAATCATGATCAACCTAGATTAATGAGTCAATATGGAGACAAAAAATATCCTTTGAAATCTGCTAAGATGCTTGCTACAGCGTTGCATATGAAAAGAGGAACACCTTTTATTTATCAAGGTGAAGAAATTGGGATGACCAACTATCCATTTGAAGATGTTGATGATTTTGACGATATTTCATCAAAATCAGCTTATTATGGTGCATTAGAAAAAAATCCAGATGATCCTATTCAAGCGCTAAAGATTGCTGCATTAAAATCAAGAGACCACGCAAGAACTGCGATGCAGTGGTCTAAAGATGAATTTGCAGGATTCTCCGAATATAATCCTCAAGTTTTAGTGAATAGAAATTATCGAAAAATTAATGTAGGTAGTCAATTAAAAGATGATAACTCACTATTAAATCATTATAAAAAACTAATTGCAATAAGAAGAACTGGTCATTATCATGAGATTATCACTTATGGTTCATATGAACAATTAGAGATGGATAATGAGTATTTATATATCTATAAAAGAATTTTAAATGAAAATGTATTATTAGTTATTAATTCATTTAGTAGAAAAAAACATATTTATGATATTTCTAGGTTTAATATCAAAAATGTTTTGCTATCTAACTATAAAACGTGTAAAATAAATAAGGGTAAATTAACAATGAGACCTTTCGAATCATTAGTATTCGAGATTGAGGAGATTTTATGAGAAGAAGTGGAATATTATGTCACATATCAAGCCTACCAAGTCCATATGGTATCGGATCATTCGGGAAAGATGCTTATGAATTTGTCGATTTTTTAGTTGAGACTAAACAATCATACTGGCAAATACTCCCATTAGGGCCTACATCTTATGGAGATTCGCCCTATCAAACTTTTTCCGCATTCGCCAATAACCCTTATTTTATTGACCTAGATTTATTAGTTAGTGATGGACTAATACAAACAACGGATATTATCTCATCAGAGCATCACCCACGCTATGTAGAGTATGCAGATATTTATGAAAAAAGATATCATGTTTTAAGAATTGCATTTCACAATTTTGATCAAAACAATCATGAATATAACGCTTTCTTGCAGAAACAAGCTTTTTGGCTAAATGATTACGCCCTATTTATGGCATTTAAAGATTATCATAAAGGATTATCTTGGATGTTTTGGGATAATCAAATTAGACTAAGAGATGAAAATACACTTAATCATTATAGAAGTTTATTAAAAGAAGAAATCGAGTTTCATAAATTTCTACAATATAAATCAAATGAACAATGGTTTAATCTAAAAGCTTATGCGAACAAGCATATGGTAGAAATTGTTGGGGACATGCCTATTTATGTGTCTTTTGATAGTAGTGATGTGTGGGCAAATCCAGAAATGTTTGACCTAGATGAAAAAAATAATCCGCTTCACGTTGCAGGTGTTCCACCTGATAATTATTCAGATGATGGACAACTTTGGGGAAACCCACTTTATGACTGGGCATATCTTGACAAAACTCATTATACATGGTGGATTGATCGTGTGAGATTTGCTACTGAGTTATTTGATATGATTAGAATTGATCACTTTATTGGATTTGTCAATTACTTTAGCATTACTTATGGAGAGAAAACAGCTAGAGATGGTGTTTGGAAAAAAGGACCAGGTAAGAAGTTTTTTGACGTAATTAAAGAACAATTAGGAGACGTTAGAATTATTGCTGAAGATCTAGGTGTTGTTACTGAAGATGTTAGAAAGCTCTTAAAAGATACTGGGTTTCCAGGCATGAAACTATTACAATTTGCCTTTGATTCAAGAGAAGAAAGCGATTATATTCCGCATCTATACACAAAAAATCTAATTGCTTATACAGGAACTCACGACAATCAAACAACAGCTTCTTGGTTTGACACCCTACCTAAAAAAGATTTAGAATACTGCCTAAACTATATTAATCATCAAGGAGATAGTTCTCCGGTAGATAGCCTTATTAAGACAACTCTTGGCTGTGTCGCAGACACAACTATTATTCCAATCCAAGATTACTTACATCTTAAATCTGAAGGTAGAATGAATATGCCTTCAACACTAGGAAACAATTGGAGATGGCGTTTACTAAGAAATGAAATCAAAGATGAATTAAAAACTAAAATTAAATACTTTACTGAATTATATGGCAGAGTATACGTAAAAGAAAAATAATGGTA
>CAYJDZ010000047.1:0-9708 GCA_964368955.1 uncultured Mariniplasma sp. | reverse complement strand
GCTTCTACTTCATCTAATAAAGCTTTGAACTTTTGTTCTGCTGATGAATATAAAAAGTCTTTTGCGTCAACTCTTATTAATGGTTCATTAGTTGGAACAACAATAACATTCATATTATAAATTTCGTTAAATTCTTCTTCTTCAGTTTTAGCAGTACCAGTCATACCTGATAGTTTTTTATACATTCTAAAGAAGTTTTGATATGTAATTGTGGCAACTGTAACAGTTTCTTTTTTAACTTGAACATTTTCTTTGGCTTCTAGTGCTTGATGAAGCCCTTCTGAAAACTGACGTCCTCTTAAAATACGACCTGTAAATTGGTCTACAATTAAAACTTCGCCTTCGTTAACGACATATTCTTTGTCTCTTGACATGATGTAATTTGCACGTAGTGCGTTATTTATATGATGGACTAGGGTTACATATTTTAAATCATATAAGTTATCTATTTGAAAAATACGCTCTGCTTTTTCAATCCCTGGTTGGGTCAAAGCGATACTTTTGGTTTCAATTTCAATTTCAAAATCTTCATCTCTTAAAGACTTAGCAAATCGATCTGCAGCTTGATACATGTTTTGGTTATTTTTAGAACCACCTGAAATAATTAATGGTGTTCTCGCTTCATCAATTAAAATAGAGTCAACTTCATCGATGATGGCATAATTCAAGCCACGTCTTGCTACCATGTCTTTTTGGTATAAAACCATGTGATCTCTTAAGTAGTCAAACCCTAATTCAGAGTTTGTAGAATATAAAATATCACAATCATATGCTTCTTTTTTCTCTTCTCTTGAGTACTCGCGAACGTTAAGACCAACAGTTAAACCTAAAAAACGAAACAGATCGCCAATGTCTCCTTCTGCTTCACGTTTAGCAAGGTATTCGTTTACTGTAACGATGTGGACACCTTCACCATTTAATGCATGCAAATAAGCAGGCATAACAGCCGTTAGCGTTTTTCCTTCACCAGTTCTCATTTCTGCGATATTCCCACCATAGATGGCAACCGCCCCAATGACTTGAACATAATAAGGGAATAATCCTGTAACACGTCTTGATGCTTCTCTTACAACAGCAAATGCTTCAGGCATTAAATCTTCTAAAGTCTCACCGTTTTGATATCTAGTTTTGAATTCTTCGGTTTTTTGTTTGAGTTGTTCATCTGAAAATTTTTCAGTTTCTTGTTCCAAAGAGAATACAACATCAGCGATTTTCTCTGCTCTTTTTAATTCTCTTTTTGTAGGATCAAACCATTTTTTCAACATACGCACACATCCTTTTCATCTCTATTATATTACTATAATAGAGCTTATTTTACAAGTATTTTAACGGTTTCATAATATTTACCACAATTCTTGTAAAAGGCAACATAAGGCAAAAAAATAAAACGCTTGGCGTTTTATTTTAGAAATCAAATTTAACATCTGCTCTCTTCGCAACTTCTGCTTCAAAGAACGCACGTTTTTCAAATTTTTTCATGTTCGCAATAATGTTTGAAGGAAACACCACAATCTTTTGATTGTAGATAGAAACATTAGAATTATAAACACGTCTTGAT
The DNA here is from genome assembly GCA_964368955.1 of uncultured Mariniplasma sp. Taxonomy (GTDB): domain Bacteria; phylum Bacillota_I; class Bacilli_A; order Acholeplasmatales; family Acholeplasmataceae; genus Mariniplasma. Next base: position 8,150 of record CAYJDZ010000047.1, on the reverse strand, counting down.
GCTTGTAAGTTTTCTTCAACTTCAACAGTTGCATTTTGAAGATTCGTTACACTCTCAGATGCTTTAAGCTCTGGATATTGTTCTACAACAACATTGATTGCTTGAAGTCCACGTGATACTTGATCAGCAAACTCTTGTTTTTGTTCCATTGGAGCACCGTGAGCTGGTTGTCTCATTGCAACAACTTTTTGCAAAGTTTCTGATTCATGTTTCATGTATCCTTTAGTTGCTTGGAACATTTTTGATAACAAATCAAAACGTTTTGTTAATGCGATATCGATACTTGATTCTGATTCATCAATTTTAATAAGCATCGTTCTAAACGAGTTAAGTGTTGAAATGAACCATGATAATACGATGATAACTAATAATGCAACAACAATTAATACAATAACTACTGGATCACCCATTTAAATTTCTCCTTCCTTATTTAATTTTACTTGAATTTTGAACTATCTAATTTAAACTCATTAACAATTGCTGAGATGAGTTCAATATCCGACATGAATATCTTTAAATTCTCTTCTGTTATCGGTGTCTTTAGCTTGAATTCCATATAATCCTTACTGTCATTAATACCAATATGAAGTTCATTTCCTTGATAACAATAGACGATAGAACCGCGGTGAAGCGCTTCTAGTTCTAATAATTTTTCTAACATTGATGATGTGATCAAATAAAAACCAAACTCTTTAGAAGATGAAAATATATCAAACTTCTTGTTGAACGCCATACTTTCAGTTTCAAATTTAACTAAGTTCTTCTTATTAACATAACTACCACGGCCCTCAACAATTTTCAACACTTCTTTGAAATGTTTTGGATATTGATAAATATACCAGCGGCCTTTAAAATATGTTTGATATGAAACTTGAACATTCCCTTTTGAATCTCTAGTTTCTACTCTTTGTTTTAAGTCGATATCAGAAACCTCAAACTTAACACCTTTATAAGTACCTTTGATGTAATCTTCACCACTGTAACGATCAGGTTGTCTGATTGTCCCAGTTGAATTAATTCTAGACACTGGAATGTGTGATTTAGGCTCATATCCAACATCATCAAATTCCTCATTAAGAAGCATCAAAATTAAATCTTTTTTTATAATATTTCTATACTTAACTGCTTGAGCGTTTGCCTTTACAAAAAATACAATCGAAGCTATTAGTGCAATGACTGCAGCACCAACTAAGGCCATAACTTCTGTAGTCATTCCTGCTACTCCAAGAAGTATCGCAGCAATTAATACTATAATACCGCTGAGCGAATGCTTTTTATACGCTTTAACAATTTCTTGACGACTTACTTCTAATGCTTTTAGTTTTTCATTCATTTTTCATCACCGATTCCATTTTATAACAATTTCTTAAATATTTCAATCTTATTTGTATATTCCCAAGTAAACTCCTCTAGATTGCGTCCAAAATGGCCATATGCTGCAGTTTTTTTATAAATGGGTCTATTGAGTTTAAGTTCTTCTATAATGCCTTGTGGGGTTAAATCAAAGTTCTCATAAACAGCATTATAAATCTTTTCAATATCCACTTTTTCAGTGCCAAAAGTGTTAATTGCAAAGCTTATTGGGTCTGATAATCCAATGGCATACGCGATTTGAATTTCGCACTCAGTAGCTATGTTACTTGCAACAATATTTTTAGCAATATATCTGGCCATATAAGCTGCACTTCTATCTACTTTTGTAGCATCTTTTCCAGAAAATGCACCACCACCATGTCTTGCATATCCACCATAAGTATCAACAATAATTTTTCTACCCGTTAGTCCAGCATCTCCATGTGGTCCCCCTGTAACAAATTTACCTGTTGGATTAATTTGGTAAATGGTTTTAGAGGTATCATAATCTTTCAAGACAGGATTAATAATATGTTTTAGCACTTCTTTTCTCAAGTCATCTTGATTCCATGTTTCATCGTGTTGAGTTGATAAAACAACGGTATGAATATATTCTGGTTGATGGTCTTTATCATAAGCAATAGTCACTTGTGTTTTGCCATCAGGGCGTAGGTTTTCAATAATATTGTTTTTTCTGACGTAACTTAATCTTTCAGCTAAGCGGTGTGCTAGATAGATTGGAAGTGGTAAAAAGGTATCAGTATCTTGGTTCGCATAGCCAAACATAAACCCTTGATCCCCGGCACCTAATTTTTTATTGTCTTTTTTATCAACACCCAATGCGATGTCAGGGGATTGTTTTTTAATTCTAACATCAATTTTTACAGAATCTGCACTATAGCCATATTCTTCTTTTGTATAGCCAATTTCATTGATTGCTTTTTTAATGATTTTTTCATAATCAATTTTTGCTTTTGAAGTAATCTCACCAAACAAAAGACAATAATGTGAGGTTACTGCTGTTTCAACAGCTACTCTTGATTCTGGATCTTGTTCTAGACAAGCATCTAATATGGAATCTGAAATATAATCACTTACCTTATCTGGATGTCCTTCAGTCACTGATTCACTACTAAATAATTTATACATATTTTTTCTCTCCTTTTATATATAAAAACCGCTTCCCAATAGGAAAACGGATCTCTTTCCTTATTGTTGGGATATACCCCTCGTGATAAGCACCTAATCAAATAGGTTGCTGCTATGTCTTAGGTCACTAACCTCAATAGCTCTTAATAAGATAATTTTTTTCTAAATTATACTAAAAATATAATACCTTAAATACGTCTAAAAGTCAAACAATCTTACCTAACTAAAAATTATTGTACATCTCTGAGAATTCATCGTTAAATTTAAGAAATCTTTCTTTCAAATCATAATCAAAATAGTGTCCTAATTCTTGTTGAAATTGTTTTAAAACGATACTATGGGCCATTGGTCTTTTATAAGATCTATGGCTTCTCATCGTGATATATAAATCGCAAAGCAAAATAATTTGAGCTTGGATATCTGGTTGAATTAAAAGCATTTCTTTTAAAAACTTTTCATTAGCGGTATCTTCAATGTGTGCTCTTGCAATATCCTCACATTTTTGAGCAAGCTGAATCCTTTTAGCGATTCTAGATCCTAATTCTGTTTGATCCTTTAAGATATCATAAGTTTTTTCATCATAGGTATTGATATCATTTAATAGATGCTTAATTTCTTGGAATTGTAAGTGAACCATCGCATAATCATTTAGTTTTGTAATATCTTTTTCATTAAACCCATAATAATCAGCAAGTTTTTGGCTCATTTGTTGGACTTGAAATGCATGTCTTTTTTCCATCAATGTATATGATGAGGAAAAAACAACAGTAAATAAATCCCCAACAATATGAGAAAAATCATTTTGAACTTGTCTTCTTTTAATTAATTCATTTTTTCTTTCTTCTTGCATATACTGTCCCATGGAAACAATAGCATAGACAACAAAATAAAATAAAATGAATAATAATGTTCTAAGTAATATATCACTAAACTCTGGGAGTCTTAAAAAGTTAGGGAGAAATTCTAGGATACTTTGACCATTGACTAGGCCATGAAAGTTATATGTCCAAACTAAATGAATGACAGTTAGCATTGCTAATAAGCCTTGAAAACTACTGCTTAAAAGCTTTTTCTCTTGATAAAGGGATATAACAACAACTGCATAATACATTAGAATGTATGCACCAGTCTCAAAATATTCTTGGGTATAAAGTCTTGCATAAATTAAAACTGATGAAAAGAAAATATAGAAAGCTGCGACATACATCGCAACATTTTGTTTTGTTTTATCTTCATGATCTAGATGAATGAGCTTATTAAGGAGTTTATTGATCACATAAGTGATTGGAAAAGCTAAAACTGTCACAACCCAGTCAGATACTTGGGCTTGAATGGATAGTGATAAAATAATCAAAATGATCGTATACATGATATTAGATACAAAAACGATGTTCTTGATAACGACGTTTCTTCTAAATAACACAGCGACATCATTAGTGATATCAACACCTTGTTCAAAACCAAAATACTTGGCAAAGATATCTTTACCAAGTGATTTTAAATCCCAGAATCTTCTTTTGTTTGTCTTATCTTTAGCCACTTAAATCATCCTTTGTTGTTATAAATCAAAAATGCTAAATCTTTTTACATCGATATCTTCATGTGCTAAATCTTCATTTAGAATTTGAGCAACTCTTGTTGATGCTGCAGCAGCAATTGCACCTACAATATCATCTAAAAATGTATGACAAATACCTTCTTCTTTACCTGCATCATTTAACCGTTGAACAATACCATGTTTGTTAACATCAATATCTCCAAAATTAGTTTGACCGATCGTTCCATAAAGACCTGCAACATCTAGACCAAGCGTTTCATCGACACCAAATAAACCAAGATCTTCAGCGATAATATCTTGAATAGGACCTTGAAACTTTCCCTCTTCTGCAAGTCTATCAATTTCAGCAGCAAGTTGAACATTATGAAATACATCTCTAATTGAAAGAATTTTTTCTACTGATTCTATACAAACTGCTCTAGATACGTTATCTGAATATTTCGATTGTTGAACATAGGAGATTTCAGCGATTGATTCAATGCTCACGCCTCTTTTAAGAAGCAGTTTTTTGTTTAATTCAAACATTTCTTGTCTTGTGAATAATAATTTTTTCTTAGTTTTCATAAAGTGTTTTCTCCTTTAAATATATCTTTTAAACTTAACATATTTTGCCCATTTAAAAAATCTTTGATCTCCATGATTTTTTTGCCTGGAGCTTGAATAGTGAGAATCTCGATGGCTCCATCTAGGGTTTTAATCACTAATTTTTTCTTGATTTGAATGATTTCACCTATTTGATGGTTATTATCTACCATTATATCACTTTTTTGAGCTTTATATATCTTTAATTTTGTATCATGAATCATTGCATAACCACCTGGTTCAGGAGATAAGCCTCTTATTTTATTAATGATTTCATCGGTGTTTTGGGAAAATGTAATGAATTCTTCGATCGGCTTGATAGTTGGTGAAAAACTCACTTGATCTAGATCTTGACTGGTGCGGTTAATCACACCATTTTTAAGGTCTGTTAAAACTTCTCTTAAAAGTTTGGTGCCTAATGTGCTTAATTTCTGAGTTAGGCTTAAATAATCATCTGTATCTAATATCTCTAATGAATCTTGTTTAATGATGTCTCCACTATCCATCGATAAAGCCATATACATGATAGTTACTCCAGTTTTTTGATCCCCATTAAATAAAGCATATTGAATCGGTGCGCCACCTCTATACTTAGGAAGTAAAGATCCATGAACATTAAGGGCTGTGACTTGATCTAGAAGGCTCGCTGGTAATATTTGTCCATATGCTGCTGATATTAAAAGATCTGGTTTTAAGTCTATAATCCTTTGATAATCTTTTTTTATGTTTACAGGCTGAAATACTTCTATTCGATGCTTTAAAGCAACTTCTTTGATTATAGGTGGGGTTAAAATCTTTTTTCTACCTACAATTTTATCTGGTTGTGTCACAACCAGTAAAACTTCATGTTCTTTAATTAACATCTCTAAAACTTCAACTGCAAATAGGGGGGTCCCCATAAAAATTATTTTCATATTTTTCACCTACATCATATCTAAATTTGGAAAATATTTGATTCTAACATCTTTATCCGATAATTCTTCGATATAATGTTTAACTGAAGTCATATCAAGATTTTTATATTTGATTGTCACTACAAATCTAAAGGTCTGTCTTATTTTTTTTATTAAAGCAGTGGATGGGCCTAATACGTAGATGCTATCTAAGGTTAATAATCTTTTTTTAAGCATAAAAGCATTTTGATATGTTTTTAAAAAGCCTTCCCCTTCTATTAAAAACTGTGAGACATGCAAGAATGGTTCATAGTTTGAAAGTTTACGTTCATACAAAGCTTCTTTATAGAAAGCATCATATCCTTTTTTTACTGTGTCAATTGCAAAATGTTTTAAATCGTATCCTTGGATGAATACATCCCCTTCTTTATGTCTGCCTGACCTTCCAGCGATTTGCGTTAGTAACATGAATGTATCTTCTGATGCGAGATAAGAAGGTACTTTTAAGGAAAGGTCTGCCATTAAAACACCGACTAAAGTTACTTTAGGGAAATCTAAGCCTTTAGCAATCATTTGTGTTCCGACTAAAATATCAGCTTCATGATTTAAAAATTGATACCATATTTTTTCATGAGTGCCTTTTTGTTGGGTAACATTTTGATCCATTCTAAGGACTCTTGCCTCTGGCAGAGCTTTTTTGACTTCATTTTCGACATATTCAATGCCAATTCCAACTTCTTTAACTGTCTTTTGGTGACAAATAGAGCATGTTTGATCAAAAGGTTTTTCATATCCGCAATAATGACATTTTAAAATCTTTTTATCTTTGTAATAAGTTAATGATATATCGCAATCCGGGCATTTAGGAACATCACCACAATTTCTACACAAAACAAATGGAGCATATCCTTTACGATTCATTAAAATGAGCGTTTGTTCTCTTTTAGTAAGACGATCTTTCATTGAGTCTAAAAGAACAGATGAAAAGATTGAGGTGTTTTTATTTTTAAGTTCTGCTCTCATGTCAATAAGTGTTATTTTAGGCTCATTTAAATTAAATGGTCTTTTTGTTATAGTCAGAAGATCGTATTCATGATTGATTGCTTTATACATAGAGACAACAGATGGCGTTGCACTGCCTAAAACAAGAGGAATATTATGATATTTAGATCTAAGTGATGCAACATGTTTTGCATCATAGATGACATTCTCATTTTGGATATAAGAGCGGTCATGCTCTTCATCCATAATGATAAGACCTAAATTTGAGATGGGTAGAAAAACACCACTTCGAGTAGATAAAATAATCGATGCTTCATCATTTAAAACCATGTTGTATTGATCTAATCTTTCACCACTTGATAATGCACTATGATAGATAGCAACATCATCAAATCTTGCTTTTAACCGTTGTGCCATTGGAGCAATCAAAGTGATTTCAGGAACCATAACTAAAACTTTTTTGTGATTTTTAATGACTTGCTCGATGACATCCAAGTAAACTTCAGTTTTTCCTGAACCAGTAATTCCTTTTAATAAAAATGTTGTTGCTTGATTTAATGCATTTTTTATTTTTTGTGAACACATGTTTTGCTCTTCTGTCAAAATAACTTTTTTATCAGTATCATCAAAAAAATGCTTTATATCTCTTTGTATTTGTCGAGAGGTTTCTATAAACACTTGATTTTTATGAAGTGTTTGAATGTGACTTAATGAAAATCCAATTTCAATGAGTTCTTTTTTTGTGTATTCTTTACCTTGTTTCACATTTGATAATAATGGATAGCGATCTATGTTTTTATACTGATGAACTTCATTTAATTGATAGACATTTTGATATTTTTTGGTTGTTTTTTGTTTGATTGAATTTTTGATTTCAATGGCACCTTTTTTATGTAGGTGTCTTAACTTTGGAAGGATATCATAGTCTTGCTTCTTTAAGTGCCAAATCCCTTTTTGATTAAAATAATTAAGTAACTCACAAGGAACTAAATCCTTATTTAAAAGAATAATGTCTTTATCATATTGAGCCAAGATTTCACTTGGTACAACGGTTTGAAAGATAGCTGCATATAGGCTTGCAGAATTTTGATTAATATCATTGATGATTAAAAATAATTCTTCTGAAATTGTCGGTATAATATCTAGAATTTCAAGAATTTCTTTTGTTGCAGAATCGCTTTTATCAATAATATCTGTCACAAATCCCATTCTTGTTTGCGCACCAAAAGGCACAATGACTCTCATGCCTATTTTCAAGTCTTCTACCAAATCACTACCCACGATATAATCATAGTGTTGGTTTAAGTCTATGTGTTTAATATCAATAATGACTTTTGCGAACACAAAATCACGCTTTCTTAGCTATTTTTTTGCAAAAAAAGTAACCGAGGTTACTTTATTGTTTTTAGAATTTGATCAATATGATTTCCATAAGCTAATGCTTCATCATACTTAAAAACCAAATCAGGTATTTTTCTTATATTATTTATTTTTTTGGCAAGTTCCATGCGAATTGTTTTTTTAGCATCTTCAATTGCTGATTTAACTCTTGCTAAAACTTCTGGTTCATCACTTAAAATTGTATAATAAATCGTTGCATATGATACATCTTT
>CAYJDZ010000046.1:0-9900 GCA_964368955.1 uncultured Mariniplasma sp. | reverse complement strand
GTTTTTGATTTTTCCCACATAAAAGGAATAAATTCGTTTTTATCATTTAACCCAAATGACAAATATTGATTGATTTGGACAAATCTAAAGACTTGTTCTTCTTTCATTTTCTTATAGGCAACAAAATCTCCATAAAATAATTGATTAGAAAGAGAAAATGTATAAATATAAAGTGAGCTTAATAAAATTGTGTAAAAATTGAAGACCGTAATAAATCCAACCCATGTATAATTACTACTAAAAATCATACTTAATACAAATACAATATTACTAAAAACTAGAAACGATATGGTCACAATTGGCGCTGCCAAAAGTGAATTAGCAAATTTATTAGATACATCTATATAAGTCTTTTCATCTTCAATCGGATCAATATCAGGAACAACTAATCCCCCGAATAAAACCCATAATTTAGGTTTAATAGTAAATCTCCACCCCTTTTTTGTCTTATGGAAAACGAACATTGTCAGATACAAGGCTCTTAACTTTATCTTTTGTAGGTAAAAAGCGATAAAGTGTCCTAATTCATGAAGCGTTAAGGTTACATAAAAGGTTACGATTAAATAGAGAATCCACTCCCACCAAGAAATGGTTGCTAAACCTAAGATAAATTTTTGCCAAATACCTACATAAACTAAAAGCGTAAAAATTACACCTACAAAAAAAGAAAAGATTAAAAATTGTAGCCATCTTGTTTTCTTCATGAAATTCTCCTTTTTTTGAGTCAAAAAAAATGCATTAACGCTTGACAGTCTATAAAATATTTGCTATTATAATAGAGCACGAAGTCGTGGGCGTCGTATAATGGTTATTACACGTGCTTGCCAAGCATGAGATGGGGGTCCGATTCCCCTCGCCCGCTCCAACTAAGGCACTTAAACTATGCAATTGCATAGTTTTTTTTATGCTTCAACTTCATTTAATGCTTTAATGAGTCGAGTAGCTACGAAAACTAATAAAACTAATCCAAATAATCCATAGATCCAATATGATAAAAGATGGAAACCGACACGATCAATAATTAAGTCAATCATAAAAAATGGAATATTAATCACATAACTAAGCATGAATAAATACATCGGAATCTTTGATTTTAGTAAAACGAATAACATCATAAGCATAAAAGCAATCAAAGCATATTCAAATCCAAAACGAACATATAAATAAACACTTAGTAAGACAGTCATCGGATAAAATGTTACTTTAAAGTCAATTTGTTTTTCATTTAACAATAAGGATATTATAAAGATGATCAAGTAGACGCTTAAGACAAACCCAATCGCATCAAAATAATCAATTGTTCTTAAAAAATTTAGAGTTCCAAAATGAAATGATAAAGCTTGTGATATAAATCTATAGATATAGTCACTAAACATCGCAAACAACAAAACTAGATGAGCCCCTAAGCTCTTTTTTTCACTTTGTAAGTAAATAATAGCTAACCCAATTAATAATTTAGGGAGTATTGAAGTTGCGATAGAATTAAAACTACTATTATCTAAGATACTTTCAAGCATTGAAAACAAAATAAAAATACATAAAATCACAATTTGTTTTTTAAAAGATATTTTATGCATAAGTCCTTTTAAATATAACATTTGATCACCTACTCATCATATAATTGTATTTTATCACGATAAGCACATAAAAAAAACCTAATTCATGTTGAATTAGGTTTAATCTTATTTTTTAATCTCTTTAATAATCCCTTTAACAGCCCCATAAATCAAATAGAATGCAAATAAGGAGAATAGATAATAACTAATTGGTATTTCAAGTAAATTTTGATTTGTGACTCTAGAAATAAAATCAAATGGAACTTCTGCTACTCCTGCAACTAAAAACAATATTGATGCCAATGGTAATCCAAACATCAATGAAATAGCTGGTAGCAATAGTTTTCCAATTGCTAAGTAAAATCCTCCTCTTAAATAAAAGAATGTAAAGGCAATCACTGCAGTTAATAAAATATCTTTTCTATCCACCTTAACTTTTGGTTTTAAAGTAAAATAAAGAGATATGAGCATTAAAGCCAAATATACAAATGCCACAAGTTCAACAAATGAGACAATTTTTAATGGCGTTAAAAACTCAATAGGTTTAAATCTTAAAGATAATAAACTATTTAAAAAGCTAGTCCCTACAGATAAGAAAAAACCGACAAATAAAGCTAAATGTGCCGCAAACTCCTTCTTATTTAACTGTAAATATAATATCCCACCAACAATCAAGACAAATGGAACAGTTGCTTGTAGGGTAGGTAATATCCCACCATAGTTCACTAATTTAGTATAAACAATATAAGCTAGCAAAACAACTATAATAATTAAACGAACAAATTCATTTAGTTTTTGAGACAAATTCTTTATCCAATTCATACACTTCACCTCTACTACATTTTTTATAATTATATCAAAAAAAGCATATAGAGTGAGTATATATGCTTTTCTGAGTGTAAAATTATATTATTATAGATCACTTACTCTTATAAATAGTTTTATACAACTCATAATACTGATGAATATCTGATAAATCAAATGGTGCAACTTTCGTTTTAACACGTTCAATCAAAACTTCGATTTGTTTTTGAATAATCTCGTGTATTTCATCGGTGTAGCACATCTTATTTGAGTGAACATTATATTCCTTTTCATCTAATACAATATAAGACCCGTCTGGAAACACTTTAACATCTAGATCATAATCAATATACTTGATGGCTTCACCATCGTATAAATACGGACTTGATAAATTGCAATAAAAATAAACACCATCTTTTTTTAACATGCCTATAATATTAAACCATAAGTCATCATAAAAATAACAAATCGCTGGTTCTTTTGTGTGCCAACTGCGTCCATCATGTTCAATGACTCTTGTTCTATGATGCCCTGTTACAAGAATTCCATTGGACTCAGATAGTATGACTGTCTTTTTCCAAATCCGATGTAACCTCTTATTATGCTTGTAGCTATGAATAGCCACGCGCATCCCTTTTGATAATTTCATAATTCCACCTCAAATGATGTTTTAATTATATCATTTTTTTGTTTATTTTTTGTGTAAAATGAAAATCATCAAAAAAACTAATTACCATTTATTATGAACACGTTCAGCAAACCCAATCATATCTTTAATTTCTATCGTTTGCCCATCAACTTTAAAAGTGCCACTAAAATGACCGAAAACTTGATGTTGATCTGATTTGATGATAAAAGCATTTGTATATGAGTTTCTATCATAAATTGGATTAAATGTTAAATTGATAGAGTCATCTTTTGATTTAATTTCCCAAGATTCTAAATATTGATAATCTTCTTGATTTTTAGGAATATTAAAGACAACATCGTCTAGCTTATACGTCTTTTTGTCATAAAAAAGCATGTTTTCAGTTGCTTTAGACTGATCACCAAATCCGTAGCCTAAATTAAACCCTATAAAATGCGATCCTGAGACACCTGAAAGACTTGACCAGTACCAAGTGTTATCATATGTCCAAGAGCCTCTACCCCAATCAAGAACACCATAAGATTCATTAAAATCAAAGATTTCTTCACCCAGTTGAACTGAACCACTCGATTTTAATAGATTAATCTTTTGATTGTAATAAAATTTAGTAGGTTTATCAAACGGTGTCACAATCACCATCGAATCTTTAATCATAGGAGTTAGGTATAGATCAACTAATAGAGGAGTTCTATCTTTAAAATTTTCTATTTCTACTTCGATATGTCTAATTTGATTTTCATGCTTAAAAGAAATCTCCCAATTTCCTTTTTTAACATAAATATTGCCTTCATCACTCGTTTCAGGCATAGCGAATCTTTTAAATGGGATACCCATTTTTGTTTTGGAATACTCTTTTTTTGATTTGAAATCTAGAAGCGTTGCCGACAATATCCACATATAACCATTATCTGCAACAGTTAAAGCGATCCCGTAATCTTGATTGCCAATATAGTAGTAGTCCCATTCTTTTAGACGCAAGCATTTATTCTTTACATATCTACGTTCATATGTCTTAACTAAAGATGTATGATAGCCTGCTTCTATGAGTCTACCCTTTTGATCTAAGAGTGGTCCTTTTGCTAACTTGGTTTGTTTCATAAGAAAACCTCCAATATCTTTTATGGCTTAATTATATCAAAAAATAGACACATAATGTCTATTTTATTAACTTATAATTCAAAGTGGACTATCCAACTAAATTAGCGACTACTACTAATAATACACATGTTAAAAATAAAGCAATATGTGAATAAAAGTATAATTTCATTGCAGGTAATTTTACCTTAACTAAAAAGAAAATCAATGGAATCGTCAATATCAATGTAATAAATGCAAATGCCAGGGCTGCTAAACCTAAACCTAACGATCCATACCCATCACCATCAGAGCTGAGTTGAAACACATAAGAAATTAAAAGGACGAATAAAAAACCGATTAGAACTAAATTCATTTTGCCTAAAAATTTTGTGACTTTAATCATTTTGAGTTCTCCTTAGATATATAATTAGTGTCATCTTTTTTGTTTTTCTAATTTTATCACATTTATTTTGTTTTGAACATCAAAATGATTTTATTTTTATTTTAACTAATTTGATAGCATCTTAATTTTGTCTGTCCTGTTCATTAAGGTATAGTATTTTAGCCACATCTGGACATCTTCTAGATAAATATTTGTTCCATTTAACTGAATAACCTCACAATTTTTATTGTCTATTAAAGGAAAATAATGAACCTGTTTTCCATCATCAATAGCAAAATCCGCCATGATATCAACATCAACACCATCTATCTTATATTCTAAAAATACTTTAGTTTTATACTGAGGACTTTTCTTTCCTATATTTTGTGGACTTGCAAGTTTCTCCATAATCTTTTTAACAGCTACTACATCTTTCTCTGATATCATCATATCAATATCATCAAAACGATCAGTTATCTTTCTTAAATAAAGCATACAAGAAGCTCCTAGATTCCAAGTGATATTTTCTTTATTAAAGGCTTTTGCGATTTGTGTTAATACATCAATTTTTTCTTTCATGTCCATACTTCCTTATCCTTGCAGTTTTATTGAAATAGATTTACTAATTCTTCTATAAATATTTGAGAGTTAATCTGATTCATTAGATGATTGATACTATACGTTTTTAATATTTCGTGAAATAAAGATGCATATTCTATATACGCTACATCTAAGTTATCCTCAATGATTGTTTTCATTCTATCTTTTGAAATTTTTGGAGCATCAACAAATTGATTGGCAACATATAAAGCAAACCCTTCAAAAAACCACTTAGGTCCCATTTGCTCTTCACTACCTTTTAAAATATCGATATGGAGCTGATGAGCAAGTTCATGAGTTATTAGCCTTTCATAGCCTTTTTCCTCTTTTCCTTCTATAGGAAATATATCTTTATATAAATCTTGTGTAACGGTATGTAACTCTCTATCTACGATTGTTGCTGATACTGTAGGAGGTAGATAAGCTTCAGGAGATAATTTAAATAACTTTTTAATCACACTTATAAATAGTTCATATGAGTCATAGACAACAACTTTAGTTACTAATTGTTTAGATGTGTTAATGTTGATAGCATTTTGACTTATAAATGTTTTTATATTCGTGAAAGCATGCTTTAAACAGTCTTCAATTTGTTGGTATTCCTTATTCGTAATTATTTCTGGAAATAAATAATAATCCTTTTTTATACCCATACCCTACAACTCCTTTATAACCTAATCAATTTTGAGATGAGATATGAATCTTTTGTATTTGTTTAAGTGCTTAGGTAATTCAAGTTTTTCAATTCTAAAGTGATAAATACCTGTAAGACCTAACTCTTTTAGTTCATCATCTATTCTCTTTTTAACTAAATTCACGTTAAAATCAAGATTTGTGTCTAATATAATATCTAATTCTCCTACCTTATCTTGAATCACTTGAAATTCTCTAATCTCATCAGAGGTAGTAATAAGCCATCTCGAAAAAAGATCCGAAAAGACAATGTGTTGACTGCCTTGCTCATCAAAGAAATAAAGATGATCATCACACCGACCTAAAATCTTTTTAATCCGTCTAAAACGAGATCCACAACTGCAAGCATCATCTAGAATAATCATATCATTCATTTCATATCTAATTAAAGGTTGCGCATCATTGATGAGGTTAGTTAAAATCATTTTATGCCCAACAATGTTCGGTTTTGTGATCAACTGATTGTTTTCATCATATAGTTCAATAAAAACCAAATCTTCATTGATATGCAAGTGCCCATGCTTACAAGCTGATGCAATCTGACCTTCTGATGCTTGATAGATTTCAATAATATTAGTTTTAAAGATTCTTTGAAATTGCTCTTTATCAGCTTCACTTAAAACTTCAGCATAAGTGATAATTTTCTTTAGCTTGACATTGATTTGTTTAAAATATGGGAGTAATTGTCTAATAAATGAAGGAGGAGCCATCAGCACATTTGTTTTTGATTTGTTTAAATCAAAGACAAATTTATCCATATCAACCATGGTTGAACTATATTTTAGTCTCAAAAATGGAGCATTGATATCATCGAAGCCTTGGGAAAAAACTCTTAAACAAAACATAATTCTAAGTGGTAAGTCTTTTAGACCAATACCACTTCTAGCTAAGAAAAGTCCCGGTAGTCTTTTGGTCATCTCTTTTGGTGTTATAAACAATCCTTTATTGCCAGATGTTCCAGATGATAAGCCTACAACAAAATTATCTTTGTAATAACCTAAGTAGTCTTTATTTATTTCTTTATCAATGGCATATGCCAACACATCTTCTTTGTTCAAATCATGTGTGTTAAGTGTAGAAAAGTTTTCCATCATAATTTTTTTATTAATAATTGGTAACTTATAAAAATCAGACATCGTTTCAAATTTGTATCCTTTGTAATAATCTTGATAAAAAGAGCTGTGATCTAATGCATATTGATACATTTTTTTAAGCGCTTTAAATTGCAGTTCTTCAATTTGTTCGCAAGATGCTTTATTTCTATTTTTTTGAAGCGTGAAATAATCTTTAACTACGCCCATCAAATTCACCTTCTAGTTTTTCTTTTTTAGAAGACGGAGAGATTTTGTTTACTAAAGTTGAAATTCCCCATTCAAGACCATATTTATATTGTCTTTTTTCCCAAAACATTAGAAACATTCCCCAACCAAAAGTTAATAAAAGACCATAAAGGATTGCTCCTGGTATCCCTAATTTTAAGGTTATAAACTGATTAATACCTAAAAATATAAGAGCACTCACGATTTGTTCAAAGAAAAACGGAGTAAGCCCAGCTACTCCAAAACGTTTAATAAACTTAATAAAAAAACCATCTTTTTTAGATTTAAAGTCAAAAGCCATTAATCCTAAAAGAATCATTGCTAAAAATAGACCAACTTGAATAACCATAATAAAATACCAAGTCGGATCTATTGCTCGCTCTAGCATCGTTTCTGGAGTTAAAACATAACCAGCAACACCAATAATGAGTGATAAGATGATAACAGGAAACATTTTTTTCTTTATGGTTGAAGGTTGATCGTTTTTTAGTAATAGCCCAACCCAAACACCAAATAGTGCAAAAGCAAAAAATGGAAATATTGGATTGTTTTTACCAACGAACCAATTTAATAAACTCATTATTAGAAGATTCTTGTCATCTACTGCATTTAAATAGACATTGTATAAAGGAATTCGAACATATGAGATGATCATAAACAAAATTGCAAAAATTAAAATATATAAATCTATTTTTTTATGATTAAAGTATTTTTTAATCCCTTTAAATAAAAAGACCATTAAAAATATATTTAAAGAGAGCATAACTAAACTATCAACATAAAACAAACGTTCTAAAGATAGCTTTTGAATACTTCCTTGGTTTATTAAAGATACAAAAATTGATTCATCCATACTTCTTGTATCAAAATGGATAATCCCTGGACCTGTAAAAATAAAGTAAAGATAAGCAACAATTAATAGCAAAAAACCACTCAAGAGCATATGTTTATATCTTTTTAATTGATCTTTGGCATATAAAAATTGGGTTGTATAAGAAACTGCAGAAACTATCGCAAAAAGCCCAGCAAACATAAGTAAAAAACCGATTAAAGTTATGATTAATGAAGGGTTATTAATATCTACATCATAAATATCATGATAGTAATAAAATGCAGTGTGAAGCATCAAAACAAAAAACACACCTAAACCCCTTAAAAAATCTAAACTCTCATAATGTTTTTTCATATGAATATCCCTCTATTTTTACAATGATTATACCATAATAAAAACTTTACATCGATTGCTTTATGATTTGATATAGTTTAAAACATCTTTTGCGCTATATGCAAAATCCTTAATCAGTGGTTTTACTTTGTTAATCTCATCACCAGAAGTAACTAAAGGAAGCTCAAAGATTCCGTTTCTTATTTGAGGAAGTCCTACTGCAGCAACCAACCCATTGCATAAACACTTTCTGCCATAGGTATCTTCAATCTTACCCCCTTTTTTAAGGTAATCTTCTACAGGTTCAGATGGGCACCTGTAACCAATCGCTCCATTTTCTTTTTGATAAGGTTCTCTTAAATATCCAAGGTCACAAATACGCATTCTTTTTTGATACAAATCATCTTCACTTAAAGTATTTAGAGCAAGTGCAACCTTAAAAGGAAATCCTGTAGGTGACGCTTTCGCATCAGTGATAACTTTAATGTTTGAATCAACAATTTCTTTTAATAGTTGTTTTTTTAATTTGGGTTCAAACCCAGATTCATTAGATAGTGCAAATATCGTTCCTATTTGAATACCGTTTGCTCCAAAAGCTAATGCCTCTTGATAAGCATCTGGATTTCCATATCCACCTGCTAAATAGAAAGGCAGACCCAATTCTTTAATCGCACTCATATTAATCTCATCTTTGGGTCCATAAACAGGCTCACCGAGGTCATTGATTAAATAGTTTCCTCTAGGTGGCGCATTATGGCCACCAGCTATATGTTTTTCAACAACGAATCCATCTGGTGAACCATAATCACTTTTAATTAAATAGTTTGCCAGTGTATGAGATGAAATAATCGCGAAAAAGTCAGGTCGATGCAGTTTGATGTGACTTAAGTTAAGAAGTCCTGGATCAAAAACCATCTCTTGATGTAAAGTATCCCCATAAACTTTAATCGGAAGACTCACCTCTTCATGAAGCGTTAGTTTAGAAATCACAAAAGGCATCTTTATAGGAATACCTGCGCCCATTAAGATGACATCAACATGAGCTAGGATTGCGCCATATACTGAGTAAAGTGTAGGCATTTGAATTTTTTCTAAAAAGTTAATCCCTACCTTTCCTTTGTGTCCCTTTTTTGCTAGATAAACCTCTGCATAAGTTGAAACGACCATTAACTCAATAAAGCTTGTTGAAGGTCTTAAAGTAGGCATTTCAACCATTTTATAGGACCCATCTGGATTTTGTTTATCTAGATATTTCTCCTTCAATCGAGATACGACGCCTTGATCATAAAAGCTATCTAGGGCATCTAGGTAATCTTGTTCATGACGCATCAAGCGTCTTGCGAAAGTGAGGGCTAATGCGGTACCTGATACAACACCAAGCTCACCGGCCATTGATACTTCTCTTGCGAGTTGATATGATGAAACTCCAACTCCCATACCACCTTGTATAATTGTAAATTTTGACATATATTTTCTCCTGATTGTTACTAAGTAACTTGTGATTCGATATTTAGATTAAACTATTTAATAACCTTTTATTAATTATCAAGGGGCTATTAAATAATTTATATTAAGTGTTAAAATTGAAAAGAAATAGAGTTATATTCAAAATGATAATTTGCTTTGAATATCAAAATAAATACATGAATTTATTC
>CAYJDZ010000045.1:0-9943 GCA_964368955.1 uncultured Mariniplasma sp. | reverse complement strand
GTGAATATTCTCTCATTTCTAAGCCTTTGAATATATGTAAAATACAAATACTAACATTCCTATCAAAAACACCACTTAGAGTTTGCTCTGGGGGTGTTTTTACGTTAGGAGTCAAAATCCATCTGGGTGAAAATTGACGGATTTTAGTTTTTTTAAAAGAAAATGAAAAAAATATATTATCTCTATGCTATACATAGGTTGATTTAAATTTATAAAAATAGAAAAGATATATTGTCTTTTCGTTTAAACTTTTATAATTGATGATCATATTAGGTTTTATATAGTGTATACAATTTATAATTTAGCGGTTTTGGAGTATACTGAAGATAAAATCAACAGAAAGAAGCGATAAAATGAAAAAAACGACAAATATTTTTAATATATTTTTATTATTTTTAGTATTAGTGGGATGTAATAGTGTACAACAAATTCAATCACGCCCTGAAGGATACGCAATTATTTCTACAGATTATGCGGCTAAGGGATCATTTTTGTATAATAGTGAAACACCATTCAATATCGACGAAGTTGAACTAAGTCTTTATCTATTACCGAATTTATGGGGAGAAATAAAAAGCGAGCAAGTTGTTACTTTGCTTGACAACAACCCAAGTTTTGTTATATTTGAAGATAATTCTGGAGTATCTATGATAAGGAGAGCATTTGTTAAATATATAAATATCCAGTATGACGTGTGGACCGCATACAACGTTGACGATAACATCATATACAAAAATGCTTCTGGAATTGATTTCCATGAATATCTTGAGCAAGAAGACAATGTAAAAGAATATATTGAGGCCATAAATGGAGGGACAGCTTATTTTTTAGATAATGAACGTGTTATGCTAGTAGGTTATCAAAGTATTTTTGATGATGATACATCTAATTATCAATTTCAAGAAACTATACTAGTAAATATAAATTATACTGAAACTCTTAAATCAATGCCTGATTTATCCTCTCATTTCGAAGACTTTGAATCTAGTGGTTTAACAATACTATTCATGCGCACTTTTGAACACAGAAATGATGCGGAATTTCAAACGGCAGTATTTAAAAATTAGTGGACAATAAATAATTTCGAGATTTTTTTATTGAGTGTATCTATTATGGTATTATAAGAAAATCAGAAAAACTCTGTATTCTTTGTGAAATATTTCTTGATTGTCGAATTAAGAGATAGTTAAAGTATTTAGCAGGTATTATGATTTGAGTAGTATTGATGATTATTAATCTTTTAAAATATATGTGAAGCATCACTTTCAGTATTTTTATGAGAGTGATGTTTTTATTATCAATTCGTTTTTAAAGTAAATTGACACATTCATATCTATTATTAGTTGAAAAAATGAAGGGCATTAACATGAAATACAAGTAGTTAGTGCAGTCTGAGATCAATATATATTAAGCATATAAATTAGTTAAATTTAAAATGGGAGAATAAATTAAAATGGCTGGAAAAAGTTGTCAAATATGTGGAATGCCGTCAGGCATGTATCCACTATGTAAAGAGCACTTAATAATGAAAAGCGCTGGTAAAGTTATTAAAGATAAAGGAGGTAAATGGAAGATGCAGGAAATTATAGAAAGTACTATATGTATTATTTGTGAAAATACCGCATATGGTAAACCTTTATGTGTGGATTGTTATAAAGAATCGATGGATAGAAGAGATGAGTTTGATAAAAATCAAAAGTCATATGAGTTAAGAGATTACTATTTTAATTTGCGTTCTAGCATTTATAGAATTACAAATTTTGAATATATCAAAAATAATTGTAAGAAACTATTTGCTTTAGCATATCTTGTGCATGAAATTCACAAAGATCATTCTTTAATTGATAGAGTAATTGGGGATGTCAAAAATATTGTAGAAAAGAAGAAACCTCAGAAAAATATAGTCCTTACTTCATATAGTGAGCAATCTGATTCACAAAAATCATATATTATAAGAACTATAGATGGACATATTGTTAAAAGTCGCGGTGAAAATATAATAGATGATATTCTATATAACCATAATATTTGCCATTGTTATGACAAAGATGTATTGGAGATAGACTCAAAAGAAAGAACATTAAAAGCTGATTGGTTTATACCTGTTAGAGGAAATCAAGGCATATACATTGAGTATTGGGGCATGGATACAGGGGATTACATTAAAAATAAATGTGAGAAGATAAAGATTTATCAAGAGTATGAGATATCACTAATTGAAGTCGAAAAAGATGATATAAACGATGTATCTGGATTAGCAACAAGATTATTTAGAGAAATCAGAACTAAAGAAAAAGAAATACTAGCAAAAAAATATTAATGGATGAGAGGTTTATAATGAAAGTAAAATCAATGTATGTTTTCAAAAACATGAGTGAATTATCAATATTTTCTAATGATTTGGAACAAATCAAATGGGAGATTGAAAAGGAGTATTTAAAAGATCGAGCGTTTCATTATTCTAAGATTAAACTATATAATACATTAAAGAACAATTTTTTAGATAAAAAGATCTCCATATGGCCATTAAAGGATGAAGAAATAGTAACATGGCTTGATACGCTATCGCTGTTAAGAAGGGTTTTGCTATTACTATTTAAACAAGGTGTTCAAACTGATAAAATTTCAGTTGTCATGGAATATCCTCTGGTTTTTGGTAACCACATGAGAGCTGATTATTTACTAGTCTATGATCATTTGATTATTGTTTTAGAGTTTGGAATGTTTAATCAAGATGAACGTCGAAGTGAAGAGAGGTACACTAAAAAACTTCAAGAGTCTAATAGTTATAGACAATTGTTGGCAAACTTGATCAGTTCAAAGATAGATGTGGTCAACTATGTGCTTATTTACAGACCTGAATTTTCTAGAATTCTGAAAAAGCACTTTGATGATAACATTTTGTATAATAATGAAGAACTTGAAAAACTTAAAAACTTTATATGCCATCTGATTAAATTACAAGATGTTGCAAGGCCACTATATCAATTAGATTATCTTGAGAGCATAAATTAGTGATTATGTTTGAAATCAAAGCATAATGTGATATTATATTATTGAATATGATTTGATATTCAAAATAAATAAGGAGAACATATTATGGCTGAGAAAATAGGTTTAGTGGTTTGTGGGAATTCAGGAGTTGATTATATGTCATTAAATTATCCTGTAAAAATGATAAGATCAACATTAAATTTAGCTGGTAAAGAGTACGAAGATTATATAGATATTCAAGCTAAAGATTTTTATAATATGATTGTTGAGAATCCAAATATTGATGTTTCAACATCACAAACATCTACGGGTAGAATTGCAAGTGTTTATGAAGAGTTAAGAGAAGAAGGATATACAGATGTAATAGTTGTCGTGATTTCATCTAAATTAAGTGGAACATATCAAGGTGCAGTTTTAGCTAAAGAATTAGTTAAAAATTTAAATGTCTATGTTGTAGATTCTAGAAGTGTTTCATATGGTGAAGCTTATCTTGTAATTGAAGCAATCAAACTCATTAAAGAAGGCAAAAAACCAATTGAAATCATAGATTATTTAGAAAAAATACGAGACCATATATATATTTATGTCTTAGTGGACACATTGAAATACCTTGTAAAAAACGGTCGTTTGTCAGCAACTAGTGGCTTTCTAGGAACATTATTAAAAATAAAACCATTATTACATATACAAAAAGATGGAAGTTTGGTTCCTTTTGAAAAAATTAGAACAACTAATAAGGCACAAAGCAGATTAATTGAAGTTATTGAAGAGAACATTAGTGGAAAAAATGTTATAATGTTTATAGCGTATACAAATAATAAAGAGAGAGCACAAGAGCTTAAAGATATCCTTTTGAAAAAAAGAAAAGATATCACAATTGAGTTAGTTCCTTTAACTCCTGTTGTTGGTGCTCATGCTGGTCCAGGCACATTAGGTGTCGGATATATTGAAATATAATTGTAGGTGATGTGAATGGTTTCCCCAAAAGAGGTAATAAATGAACTTTTGGTTGATGTTTTCAACCATATTTTAAGTATTGAGTCTGAAGTATTAAAAAAACGTGGTGTCAAACTTTCTATGACAGAAGTTCATGTTTTAGAGGCAATTAAAGATACTATTGATCCAACCATGGGAAATGTTGCAAATAAATTGAGAATTACTATGGGAACATTGACAACATCGATAAATGTGTTAGTTCGAAAGAGCTATGTTGAAAGATATAGAGACGAAAATGATAGAAGAAAAGTCTATTTAGAACTAAATGATTCAGCAAAAGAAGTATTGATAATTCATGATGAATTTCATGAGGAAATGGTTTCTTCACTTCTAAAAGATCTGGATCTAGAAAAAGACGAAGTTTTATTAAAATCTTTAGAGAACATCAGTAATTATTTTAAACAAAGATATTAAGTTGCAAACTGGGAGCTGTGTTTTTATTTTAAAAATACTCCCTTTTTTTTATATTCAATGATATAATGATATAGGGCTTAAGGAGGAGTAAAAATGAATAAATACATATATGGGTTTGATGTTGGTGGAACAAGTATAAAAATAGGGTTATTTGATTTTAATTCTATGAAAATGATAGACCACTATGAAGTATTAACACCAAAATTAGACCATCATGTTGCTATATTTGAGACAATACATGAAAATGTTTTAGCGTGTAATCTTAAAAACGATATTGATATGATAGATATCTTGGGTATAGGCATAGATGTTCCTTGTCCTGTTAAGAATGGATATGTAAATAGTTGCGCAAACCTCAAACTTAATCGAATAGATTTAATAAAAACTATGCAACAATATATACCAAAACACATAGAATTAATGGTAGGAAATGATGCAACACTCGCAGCATTAGGTGAAAATTCATCTTTAGAATTCCCTTATAATAATGCTGTATTGATTACATTAGGCACTGGTGTTGGCGGAGGCATCATACTTGATGGAAAAATAGTTGAAGGTGCCACCGGTTTAGGTGGTGAAATCGGCCACATTAGAGTATATGATGAAGAAGAAAAAATATGCGGGTGTGGTTCAAAAGGATGTTTGGAACAAATTTGTGGTACTGCAAGCATTCTTGAATATACTGAAAAATTGTTACAAACTCAACAATCTTCATTAGATATTAGGCACTTATCAGTAAAAGCTATATTTGATGCAGCAAAGCAGGGTGATCCTGTTGGGCTAAACACTGCTCATAGAGTTGCTAAATATTTGGGTATAGCAGCAAGTATTATTGCTATTACTATAGAACCAGATGTATTTATAATTGGTGGAGGAATATCTAAATCGGGACAATTTTTAATTGAATTAGTTGATAAATATTATCAAGAAAACGCAAGGTTTACAACAGGAGTAATTCCATTTAAATTGGCTAAAACAGGGAATCAAGCAGGTATGATTGGGTCAGCAATTTTGGTGAAAAATAAGATAAAAAATAACTAGTAGTGAAAATAATATAAGGTAGGCATCCTATGAAGAATCAATATTTTGGAGAATTTATCTCTCAAGGGAAATTAATCCATTTTAACAGAAAAATAAGAAATAAAAAATATTCAAGAACGGAAACAATTAATATATTAGCGATAATCAATAAGATAGTGTTTAAGAATGTGGAAAGTACTTATTTAAGAAGCAAAGAAGAAAACGAAACAAACGGCACATTTATTTTTTCTTTTATAGCATCACCATTTCACTCTGATTTTTTAAAAGCTTATATGAGGGAAAAGTTTCTTAATACTAATGATGGATTTAGTGCCATTTTTGATGAGGGGATTAAAGAATATCTGAAAAAACCAAATCAAAATACATTTTGGAATGCTGTAAAAAAAGAAGAAATTAAAAATTGCATAAATGAAATTATCAAACTCAAAGATAGAATCGTTATTCAAATAGATCGTTTGATTTTAAAAGATTTAGTCTCGAAAGAAACCGAGGATGTGATTGTTTTTGTTAGTTCTTTTAAAAAAGAATTCTTATATAGGCTCTCTAAAAATGTTACTGGATTTATCTGTAGACAAATAGAAAATCCTAGATTGATACGAGAACTTAGTAATGGATATGAAGTTCCAATTCTAACAACGTCTAGAAATATGTCTAAAGCAAACTATGCGATTATTAATGGAATTACCCATAAATTGAGTTTGAATCCAAATCAATTATTAATTGATAAATCACTTGAACTTAAAAGTTCTTACACATTTAAACTAGGTGATGATCCCAGTTATAGTTCAGAAGAACTAAAGTTTTATGCAAGTCTTGTAGATTTAAGAGATATCGAAAGAGCAGTTTCACATGATTGGTATGCTGGATTAGCCATTTTTAAAACTGAGTTTTTATATATAACAAAAGGCTATACACCAATTTTTAGTGAGCTAGTTAAGCTCTATGTTGATATCATTAATGCTTTTGGTGATAGGTTGGTTCAAATTAAGCTGCCAGATTTTAATGATTTAATGAAGATTGAATATGAGAAAGAAATATATACTGAACTATCATATATAAGAGATTTTACTAGAATATTTCATACGAATATTTCAGCAATTCTGCGAGCTACTGAATTGACCAAAAAATCAGTAACAGTTATTGTCCCAAAACTCAGAATGGGTTCTGAAATATCTCAATGGAGAGATCTACTAGGAAGTTATACTAATTTTGAAAATGTAATAGATAAAAAGATTAATTTTGGTATTATGATGGAAACAGAATCAGCGTTCCAATACTTTGAAGATTATCGCTATGTTTATACGAGCATATTTGGTCTAGATAATCTGATAGAAGAAGCAATGGATAAAGATAAATATGAAGAGATAGATTTTGAAGAGTTCGAACTCCAAGTCCTTCCTGATTTAGTAGACGCTCATCAATACTTTAGAAGAAACGGGATTCGGATGAAGCATTTTGTAGCTGGTAATGTACTTAAAAATGAGAAATTTCTAAAAAAACTTATTGCGAAAGGGTTTAAACATTTTGTAATTCCTTTATCTCATATTAAAAAATCAGGGCAAGTGATATATGATAAAGAAGAAAGACGCGGAGAATATGTAGGCGTGCATGTGGCTCGTGAGATGGCAAAACTAGATAAAAACTAATTAAAAGAAGATAAAAGGTTGATTTTATTTTCTTTTTATTATATAATTGAAACGCTCGTGTATTTATGCGCGCAGGCTGTGAAATGGGAGGTTGTCGACACACGGATGTCCGTTGTCTACGTAGTCGGGTTTTTCCATGGAGCAAGTCTATACAAGATTATAGGCGAAAGGAGCTATTCAAAATGGCAAAAGATGTAATTAAAATTCGTTTAAAGGCTTACGATCACAGATTATTAGATCAATCAGCTAAGAAAATCGTTGAAAGTGCACTTAGAACAGGAGCAACTGTTCAAGGACCAATTCCTCTTCCAACTGAAAAGGAAATATTCACGGTTTTACGTTCACCACACGTGAACAAGGATTCTCGCGAACAATTCGAACGCAGAACTCATAAGAGATTGATTCAAATTATTGATCCAAATCCTAAAACAATTAGTGCATTGATGGATATTGATTTACCATCAGGTATCGACATTGTATTAAAAAAATAAATTAAGAAAGAGGTAAGGCAATGGCCAAAGGAATCTTAGGTAGAAAACTTGGAATGACGCAAATTTTCGATGAAAATGGGCTTTTAGTTCCAGTAACCGTGATTGATGTGGCCGACAATGTAGTTCTGCAACAAAAAACTGTTGATACAGACGGTTATGCAGCAACTCAAGTCGGTTTTGAATCAAAACGGGAAAATTTAAGTAACAAGCCTGAACAAGGGCACGTGAAAAAAGCTAATACAGCACCTAAGCGCTTCATTAAAGAAATCCGCTTTAAAGAAGAGCTTAAAAATGAATTAGTGGATTTAGCTGTCGGCGACCTTGTTAAATTAGACTTATTTCAAGTAGGCGAAACTGTTGATGTCACTGGGACATCTAAAGGTAAAGGTTTTGCAGGTAGTATAAAGAGACACAATCAAAGTCGTGGACCAATGACTCACGGTTCTAGATTTCATCGTAGTCCAGGCTCAATGGGTCCGATTAAAGGAAACATGAAGGGTAAGAACTTACCTGGTCACATGGGACACGAAAAAGTAACAATTCAAAATTTATTGGTTGTTGGTGTTGATGTAGAAAATCAATTATTGCTTGTCAGTGGAAGCGTTCCAGGTCCTAGAAAAGGACTTGTAACTGTTAGATCTGCTGTTAAAAGCAGTAAATAAGGAGGGTTATTATGCCAAAAGTAGACATTTTAAATCAAACAGGTGTTAAAGTTGCTGACCTAACCTTATCAGAATATGTATTTGGAATTGAACCTCATCAACAAGCATTATTTGATGTAGTCAATGCTCAAAGAGCAGCAATGAGACAGGGTACTCATGATGTTAAAAATCGTGGTGAAGTATCCGGTGGTGGTAGAAAACCATGGAGACAAAAAGGAACAGGTAGAGCTCGTCAAGGGTCAACACGTTCACCTCAATGGCGTCATGGTGGTGTAGTTTTTGGACCAACTCCAAGAAGCTACGCAATTAAGCTAAACCAAAAAGTTCGTCAATTAGCTTTAAGATCAGCGTTGTCATATCAAATGGCACAAGGACAACTAAAAGTTCTTGATATGCTCACATTAGATGAACCAAAGACAAAACTTTTCCGTGAAGTATTAACTAATTTAGATGTTGTCGGTAAAACACTGGTTGTTGCTAAAACATATAGTAATAACGAAGTATTAGCAGCTAGAAATTTACCAACAGTTTCATTTTCATTAGCAAATCATGTTAGCGTTTATGACATATTAAATTGTAAAAACCTAATTATTACAAAAGAAGCTATTGAAACGTTAGAGGAGGTATTGGGTAATGACTAGATATTATGAAATTATCAAGGCCCCAATTATTACTGAGCAAAGCACAAAGCTTATTGAAAGCCAAAACAGATATACATTTAAAGTTGAAAAAAGTGCTAATAAAGTTGAAATTAAAAAGGCTATTGAAGCAATATTTAATGTAAATGTTATCTCAGTAAACACAGTAAACGTATTACCTAAGTATAAGAAAATGGGTAAATATGAAGGGTTTAAACCTGCTTATAAAAAAGCAGTAGTTAAGATTGCTGAAGGGCAAAAAATAGAAGCCTTTACAGTATAAGTGAAATATTAGAGGAGGTTTAACCAAATGGCGGTTAAAAAATACAAAGCGACCACAAACGGTCGTCGTAACATGAGTGTATTAACTTATGAAGAAATTACAACATCTACTCCTGAAAAATCACTACTTGAGCCAATTTCTCGCACAGGCGGACGTAACAGTCAAGGCAAGATTACCGTTAGACATATCGGTGGCGGTGCGAAAAGAAGATATCGTGTAATTGATTTTAAGAGAAACAAAGACAATATTATTGGTAAGGTTGCTACGATCGAGTATGATCCAAACAGAACTGCAAATATTGCTTTAATTCATTATGTAGATGGCGAAAAAAGATATATTCTAGCTCCAAAAGGACTAGAAGTAGGAATGGAAATCCTTTCTGGAATCCAAATTGACATTAAAACAGGAAATGCATTACCAATTATGAATATTCCAGTTGGTACTGTAGTTCATAACATTGAATTAAGTCCTGGTAGAGGTGGACAAATTGCAAGAAGTGCAGGAGCTTCAGCTCAAATATTAGGACGTGAAGAAAAATATGTTCTAGTGCGTTTGCAATCTGGAGAAGTTCGTAAGATTTTAGGAACTTGTCGCGCTACAATTGGTACAGTTGGAAATGAATCATGGGAATTAGTTAATATTGGTAAAGCCGGTAGAACTAGACACATGGGTATTAGACCAACAGTTCGTGGTTCAGTTATGAACCCTAACGACCACCCACACGGTGGTGGTGAAGGTAGAACACCAATTGGTAGAAAATCACCAATGACCCCTTGGG
>CAYJDZ010000044.1:0-9965 GCA_964368955.1 uncultured Mariniplasma sp. | reverse complement strand
AAAGACTACATGACTGATAGACTTAGAGAAGCAAAATATAAATATGAAAATATTAAGTTTTATGCAACTACTCATTTAATCTTATTTATTTTTAGTCTTTCTTTAATTGGATTCAGTTTTTTAATGAGATTATTTTAAAGTTCATATCTTATAAAGTTTTGTACTCTCCTTGCTCAATAACATAAATATCAAGGAAAAATCAAAAGCAGACTTAAAATCGGAAAATGTAGATAATAGTAAAAAGATTTTAGATTAATCATCTTAAATCTTTTTTTTGTTGGAGATAGTGAAATTATGGGCGAGAATTTATGTTATAATCTTTCTAAAGGAGTGATAAATTGAAAAAACAACTACCAAAACGTCATGAACTAAATGTGAATCAGACATGGGACATGACCAATCTATTTAAGAAAGAAGCATTATACATAGAGGCTTTTGATTTAGTAGAAAAAGATATTGATTCATTTTGTTCTCAATTTGAAAACAAACTAACTTCAAGTGAGATCATCAATAAAGCACTTACTGCCTATCAAGATATTCAAGCAAAACTATCAAGAATTGGTGCGTATAGTTCGCTTCAAACAAGCACAGATTCAATTTCTGAAGATAATCAAATGCGCCATGGCAAAGCAATGATTCGTTTTCAAAAAATATCGAAAAAAATGGCTTTTCTACCTAATGAATTGAAGCAAACAAGTGATGAGATCTTATTAGAAGCCTCAAAACTAAACGAAAATAATCGCCTTTATTTAATGGAAATCATCAAAGATAAGAAACATACTTTAATTCCAGAGGTTGAAAAAGCATTGGTTGCTTTATCACCTGTACTTAACGCATCATACATGAATTATAATCGTTTCAAACTTGCAGATATGAAATTTAGCGATTTTATCGTAGATGGTATCACATATCCAAACTCATTTACGCTTTTTGAAAATGAATACGAATATGATGATCATACTTTAGTTAGAAGAAAAGCTTATGAGACGTTTTATCAAAAACTAGCAGAATATCAACATGGATTTGCGAGCAATTATCAAGCACATGTACAAAAAGAAAAGATTATGTCTGAACTTAGAGGCTACGAGAATGTTTTTGCCTATCTACTAGATGATCAAAAAGTAACCAAGGACTTCATGGATCGTCAAATTGATCTAATTATGGAAAAATTAGCACCAAGTATGAGAAAATATGCGCTTTTATTAAAAAAAGTTCATAATTTGGATCAAATGACCTATGCAGATTTAAAAATTGCTGTGGATCCTACATTTGAACCCCATGTTACCATCGAAGAGTCTAAAGCATTACTTATAGAAGGCCTATCTGTTTTAGGAAGTGAATATAATCAAATCGTAAAACGTTCATTTGATGAAAGATGGATTGATTTTCCGCAAAATCAGGGAAAATCAACGGGTGGTTTTTGTTCATCACCTTATGGAGCATCTTCCTATATTTTACTGAATTGGAATGGTCAAATGGATGAAGTGATGGTCTTAGCACATGAGATTGGACATGCAGGACATTTCCAATTTGCAAATAGCAATCAAAGTATCTTAAACACTAGACCCTCTATGTATTTTATTGAAGCACCATCAACAACTAATGAGTTATTAATGGCAAATCATTTAATCAAAAAAGCAAAATCAAAGAGAGAAAAAACATGGCTAAAATCAGTAATGATTTCAAGAACATACTATCATAATTTTGTCACACACTTACTAGAAGCGGCTTTCCAAAGAGAAGTATATGATAAAGTAGATCGTAGGGAACCTCTTTCAGCCAACATTTTAAAGAACATCAAATTAGGTGTATTAAGAAAATTCTGGGGTGACGCAGTCGAAATACCAGACTGGGTAGGATTAACATGGATGAGACAACCGCATTATTTTATGGGCCTATATCCATATACATATTCAGCTGGACTTACACTGGGGACAAAAGTATCTAAAATGATAGAAAACAAGACGATTAAGCCACAAGAATGGATTAACGTGTTGAAAGCTGGAGGTACAAAAACACCACTTGAGTTGGCTCAAATGGTTGGTGTAGATTTATCATCAGACCAAGCATTAAATGAGGTTATAAATGAGATATCAACGATAATTGATGATATCATCGCTAACCAATTAGAAGTATAAGTATTTATATATTTTCATATCTAAAGACTAGGAAATATTTCTTAGTCTTTTATTTAATATATAAGTTAAAGATTTTGCGAATAGACATCAATATTTTTTCCAATAGTATATAATAGAATATGAAAGTTGAGGCTATTTATATGGATATCAAATTATTAAAAAAATTAAGAGAAGAAACTGGAGCAGGCATGCTCGAATGCAAACTTGCATTAGAAGCGCATCAAGATGATTATGAAAAAGCATTATCTTACCTTAAATCATCAATCAAGGTAGAAGAAACAAACACAAGAGTTGCGTCTAAAGGGATGTGTAAGATAGAAGTTAAAGGCAATCAAGCCATTTTATTTGAGGTAAATGCGGAAACAGATTTTGTTTCAAAAAATGAGCACTTCATTAATCTACTCAATCAATTAGGAAGTGTATTAATTGATGAACATGCGCATAATGTGAATACCGCTTTAAAGGTAAAAATAAATGATAAAACCATCGAAGAATTAATCGCATACACAAGTGCAATCATTAAAGAAAATGCCTATTTAAGAAGGTTTTATCGTGTTGAAAAAAATGATAACCAAGGATTTGGAAGCTATACACATAACCAAGGAAAATTAGTAAGTCTAGTCATTACTGATAAATCTGATGAGAAAACAGCTTATGAACTTGCCATGCAAGTCGCTGCTATGTCTGCTGAGTATATTTCTTTATCCCATATCGATCTTGATACGATGAATTATGAGAAGTTTATGTATGAAAAGAATCATGGTTCTTTTGATGAACTTGATTTTAATAAAGCATTAGAAGGCAAAACACTGTTATCACAGCCATGGATTAAAGACAATAGCATCACCGTTGAAGACTATCTTGCTATAAAAGATATTAAAGTTATTGATTTCTTTAAATTTGAACTTGGTCAAGGCATTGACAACAAACTTAATTGTAGACTAGATATTCCTTGTGATGGATCAAAAATCACAGTTATGCCTATTTATTAATCAAAAACACTATTTATTTATCAAAAACACTCAGCTACCTTTGCAATTAAGGTTACTGAGTGTTTTTTTGTTTTTTAACTATTTAAACATGCCGTTATCTAATATCTTCATTACTTGATCACAAATGTCATCTAAATCTTTTTCAGTTAATGTTTCTCTAAATAAAACTTGCAAACCAACGAAATTAGAAACACCCATTAAGACATAAGACATTGTCTCTAAATCAACATCATTTCTTACTTCACCATGTTCAACTGATAGGTTTAATTGTCTCACATAATCTTTGCTGAATGTTTGATAGTATTCTTTAAAGAGTGCCTTGTCGACAAACATTGACTCCCAAATGATTCTATATGCAAGTGGGTCATTCCATGCAAACTTTAGAAAAGCTCGTAATCCCAATCTTTCTTTATCATATCTTGTGTGAGCATCTTTAATACCTTCACTAATATTTTTTCTAATCAACTTACGGTATTTTGCGAGTATATATGAATAAAGGGCAAACTTATCATCAAAGTATAAGTAAAAAGTACCTGTCGCAATACCAGATTTTTCAATAATTTCATTTACTGAAGTCGCTAAGTAACCTTTTTTCGAAAATAATTTTTTAGCTGTATCTATAATTTGGTCAAATGTTTTTTGACCATCGCTTCTTTTGGGAAGCCTATAATTTGTTTGATTCATCTCATCACCTACAATCATATTAACTTAATTGTTTTAAAAATACAATACAAAAATTCAAACCATCTCTTGACAAAAGGAAATATAAGGACTATCATATAAGTAACATGAACATTTATTCATATTATATTCATAGAAAAGAAAGAAGGAAGTCATATGATCGGCAAAACGATTAAAGAACTTCGCGTTGGTGACGCTGCCTTTTTTGAAAAGACTATCACAGATGCGGATGTAATTTTATTTGCGGGTGTTACAGGAGACATGAATCCTGTGCACATTGATGAAGTTTATGCGAAAAATTCTATATTTAAAAATCGCATATGCCATGGAGGTTTAGTGTCTGCTCTATTTTCAACAGTTTTAGGAACAACACTTCCAGGTAACGGTACAATCTATTTAGGTCAAAACTCTAAATTTATTAAACCTGTTTTTCTACATGACACCATTAAAGCCATGGTAGAAGTTATTGAAATCATAGAAAGTAAAAATCGCGTCATTTTAAAAACAACTGCGACCAATCAAGATGGAGAAGTTGTCATTACAGGTGAAGCGACTGTCATGCCTCCAAGATGAAGCATGATTTATTAAATGAAATGGTCGTTGAGTTTGGCGAAAACTTTGTTAAACCTTTGGCTAAAATC
The DNA here is from genome assembly GCA_964368955.1 of uncultured Mariniplasma sp. GTDB lineage: Bacteria > Bacillota_I > Bacilli_A > Acholeplasmatales > Acholeplasmataceae > Mariniplasma. The sequence continues at coordinate 5,513 of CAYJDZ010000044.1, read as the reverse complement.
ATAGATGAAGAAGAAAGATTTCCTAGTGAAACTGTTGAACAACTAGGTAGATATGGTCTTCTTGGTCTCCCATTTCCAACCCTTTATGGTGGCGTTGGTGCTGATACGAAAGCATATGTCGACACCGTTAGAACACTATCTAAATATTGTGCAACTACAGGGGTTATTATATCTGCACACACATCTTTATGTAGCGCTCCAATTTTCGAGTACGGAACTGAAGCACAAAAACAAAAATACTTAATTAAGCTGAATAAAGGTGAATATCTAGGTGCTTTTGGTTTAACTGAACCTAATGCGGGTACTGATGCTTCAAAACAACAAACAAAAGCTGTTGATTTTGGTGACTACTACGAATTAACGGGTAGTAAAATCTTTATCACAAATGCAGGTTACGCTGATGTTTATATTATATTTGCGATGACAAGTCCAGAATTAGGCTTAAAAGGCATCTCTGCGTTCATCGTTGAAAAGGATAGTCCTGGATTTACTGTTGGCCCTAAAGAGAAAAAAATGGGTATTAGAGGTTCATCAACTTGTGAGTTGATCTTTCAAAAAGTTAAAGTATTAAAAGAAAATCTTTTAGGCAAAGAAGGTCAAGGCTTTAAAATTGCGATGCAAACGCTAGATGGAGGCAGAATTGGTATTGCTGCTCAAGCATTAGGCATTGCTGAAGGTGCTTTTGAAAAAGCTGTCAACTATGTTAAAACCAGAACTCAATTTAATAGACCCATCTCACAATTTCAACATACTCAATTTGTGATAGCAGATCTAAAGACAAAAATTGAAGCTGCTAGAGGTTTATTATATAAAGCAGTTAGTGATAAAGAATCTAATCTAGAATATACGATATCTGCAGCAATGGCAAAACTTTATTGTTCAAGAGTTGCTGTTGAAGTTGCTGATGCTGCAATTCAGTTAATGGGTGGGTATGGTTATATTAGAGATTATGAAATAGAACGGTATTTAAGAGATGCAAAAATTACTGAAATTTATGAGGGAACATCAGAAGTTCAACGGATGGTTATTGCAGGAAAGGTGTTAAAATCATGAAGATTATTGTCTTAGTTAAACAAGTACCTGATACAACAGAGATTAAAATTGATAAAGAAACCAATACCTTAATTCGTACGGGTGTTAAAAACATTATTAATCCTGATGATCTAGCAGGTATCGAAGAAGCTTTAAAATTAAAAGAACTTTATGGTGGCACAGTTACAACTGTAACGATGGGACCACTTCAAGCAAAACAGATGATTACATCATTATATGCTAGAGGAGTTGATCAAGCTTATTTACTATCTGATAGAAAGTTTGCAGGATCAGATACCTGGGCAACTTCTAAAATCTTATCAACTTTTATTAAAACTCTCGAATATGATCTAATTATTGCTGGATATCAAGCCATTGATGGTGATACTGCACAAGTAGGACCACAAATTGCTGAATTTTTAGATATTCCACAAATTACACATATTAATAAGATTCTTGATTTTGAATCTCATAAATTGACAGTTGAAAAAGCATTTGAACATGAAACACACATCTTAAGATCAACACTGCCTTTACTCATCACAACCATTAGAACGATGAATGAGCCAAGATATATGAATGCCTTTGACATTTGGGAAACCTATGACAAAGAAATTAATCTTGTCACGTTTGAAGATCTTGACATTGATGCCAAAGATATTGGTTTAAATGGATCTCCAACAAGAGTGAAAAAAACATATACAAAACCAGTGATGCAAAAGTCACCTAAAGAAGTTTTAGAACCTTTAGAAGCAGCAAAGAAAATAGCAAGACTGATTTATCCATATATGGAGGTATCAAAATGAAATCTTGTGCCGTATTTATTGAAAAAAGAAATCATAAGATATGTTCCGTTGGTCTAGAATTATTATCAGAGTCTAAACGCTTATTAAAAGATAGTGGTGAAAAAATAGTTGCTATCTATTTAACAAAAAATAAATCACAAGAAGACTTAGATAAACTACATAGCTGTGGTGCAGATCAAATTATAGTTTTTGAACATCCCTTATTTGACATCTATGATACAACTTATTATACAAAAGCATTAGAACTCATCATAAAAGCATATGATTTTGATTGCCTCTTGATAGGTTCAACTTTAATAGGAAGAGACCTAGGACCAAGACTTTCTGCAAGAGTTCATACTGGACTTACAGCAGATGCTACTATTTTAGCTTTTGAGTCTAATGAAGATAAATTAAGTTTGCTTGCGACAAGACCAGCTTTAGGTGGAAATTTATTTGCGACAATCATTTGTCCAAATAACAAGCCTCAAATGGCAACTGTTCGCCCAGGTGTATTTAGTATTGAATCATTTGAATTAGAACAAAAAGAAGTCATCGACTTTAAAGGTGAGCTAAACCTAACATCATCTATTGAGATATTATCTAAAATAGAAAACAAAGAGGCTCATGTTGACTTAACAAAAGCTAAACTCATCATTGCCGGTGGTAGAGGGGTTGCAACTATGTTTCCAACCTTAAAAGCAATTGCCACACTTACTGGCGGTGAAGTTGCAGCATCTAGAGCAGTTGTTGATCAAAATATTGAACCAAAAGATCGCCTTGTCGGTCAAACAGGTTCAACTGTTAAACCAAGTGTTTATGTTGCATCTGGTATAAGTGGTGCCATCCAACATATGAGTGGTATGGATAAATCAGAGATGATTATCGCTATTAATATTGATCCAAGTGCATTAATTTTTGATGTTGCTGATGTCTCAATCATTGCAGACGCAAACAAGGTTCTTCCCTTACTAAAAGAAGAAATAGAGAACATCAAATATCATATTTAAATTAAAGAAGATGACGCGAGTCATCTTTTTTGTAACCGTTTTTATTTTTTCACTCAAAGTAGAGCATCAACGATTGACAAACATATATACATATGATATGATTAAAATGTATTATGAATATATATTCATAGTATAAAAGAACATAAAGAAACCTACAATACACCTTAACAAAAGCATTTGTTAAGATATTTATAGGATTATTGTTGTGTTTTTATAAATCGTGTAAACGCTTTTAATAAAAGGAGAATGTGAATGAGTAAAGTTTATATCGTAGGCGCAAAACGAAGTGCCATTGGATCTTTCATGGGAGCATTAGCAGATGTTCATCCAGCAGATTTTGGTTCACAAGTGTTACGTGCACTATTAGATGAAACAAAAATTGATCCATCAAAAATTGATGAGGTCTTAGTTGGAAATATCTTACCAGCAGGTCTAGGTCAAGGATTAGCCAGACAAATTTCAATTAAGTCTGGAATTCCTGTAGAAGTTCCTGCATGTGGCATCAACATTGCCTGTGGTAGTGGTATGAAAACAGTTATGAATGCTTATGCAAACATAAAATTAGGAATTCATGAATTAGTCGTTGCTGGTGGAGCAGAATCAATGAGTGGTGCACCATACTTAGTTCCAGGTAAAGTTAGATCTGGTGTCAAGATGGGTGATCAAAAAATGGTAGACCACATGATCTATGATGCATTAACTGATGTTTTTGGACAATATCACATGGGTGTTACAGCTGAAAATATCGTTGACAAATTCAATCTAAGTAGAGAAGAACAAGACCAATTTGCTTTGAACTCTCAACAAAGAGCTGTTAAAGCTGATGATGAGAACAAATTTAAAGATGAAATCGTACCAATTGTTATTAAAACAAGAAAAGGCGATATCGTTTTTGATAAAGATGAATTTATTAATAGAACAACTTCATATGAAAAACTACAAGCTCTAAGACCTGCATTCAAAAAAGATGGTACAGTTACAGCTGGTTCTTCATCAGGTATTAATGATGGTGCTAGTTTCGTAATCATGGCAAGTGAAGATGCAGTTAAAAAATATAATTTGACTCCTTTATTTGAGTTAATTGGCGTAGGTCAAGGTGGTGTTGATCCATCAGTTATGGGCCTAGGACCTACTCCAGCAATTAAACAAGCTTTGAAATCTGCTGGTATCTCATTTGAAGATATAGATTTAATTGAATTGAATGAAGCATTTGCAGCTCAATCTTTAGGTGTCTTAAGAGAACTTACTGATGCATTTGGCATGTCAAAAGAAGATATGTTAGTAAAAACAAATGTTAATGGTGGTGCAATCGCACTTGGACATCCTGTTGGAGCAAGTGGAAATAGAATCATTGTTACTTTAATTCATGAAATGTTAAAACAAAAAGATACAAAACTTGGACTTGCAAGTCTATGTATTGGTGGCGGTATGGGAACTGCTGTGATCTTAAAGAAAGTTAAATAAAAAAAGGAGATATTTAAATATGGGAAGATTAGATGGTAAAGTCGCTGTTGTTACTGGTGGCGCAAAAGGTTTAGGTCAAGCTATCTCAGAAAGATTCGCATCTGAAGGTGCAATAGTCATTGCAGCTGATATGGGTGAACTTGCTTATGAAGCTAAAAATGTATTTGGTTACAAATTAAATGTAACTGATGTTGTAGGCATTCAAAAATTCTATGATGAAATCATTGCAAAATTTGGAAAGATAGATATATTAGTTAATAATGCTGGTATTACTAAAGATGCAATGACTCACAAAATGACAGATGATATGTGGGATGCAGTGATCAATGTCAATTTAAAAGGTGTGTTTAACTTAACACGCTTAATCGGACCACAAATGGTTAATAATAATTATGGTTCAATTATTAATATTTCATCAGTTGTTGGTCTTTATGGAAATATTGGACAAGCAAACTATGCAGCAACTAAAGCTGGTGTTCTAGGTTTAACCATGACATGGGCAAAAGAATTTGCTAGAAAAGGTCAAAATGTTAGAGTTAACGCGATTGCTCCAGGATACATTATGACTGATATTTTAAAAACGATTCCTCAAGATTTACTTGATCAATTCTCAGCATTAACCATGCTAAAACGTCTTGGTCAACCAGAAGAAATTGCTAATGCAGCACTATTCTTAGCTTCTGATGAGGCATCTTATGTAACAGGTCATACATTAAGTGTTAATGGCGGCATGAGATTATAATAAAAAAGGTTCACAAGAAAGTAGAGGTTCCTCATATGAAAAAAATAAATATAGGCATCGTTGGAACAGGGATATATCTACCTGAAGGCAGAATGACCGCTAAAGAAATTTCAGAAGCTACACATGGCATTTGGAGTGAAGCAGCTGTTATTGAAAAATTAGGTATTAGACAAAAATCTATTCCAAAAAATATGCCTCAAGATGGCACACAAGAAATGGGAGCGCTCGCTGCACTTGATGCACTTAAAAATACAAAAATAAATCCTTTGGATATTGATGTGATTTTAAGTGTCACTGAAGAATGGAAAGAATATCCATTAACAACTTCTGCATTATACATACAAGACCGCATTGGAGCAACCAATGCTTGGGGCATTGATGTACAAAACCGTTGCTGTACAACCGTTTCTGCAATGAAGATGGCAAAAGACATGCTCATTGCAGATGATGAAGTAAATGTCATCATGGTCGTCGGTGGAT
>CAYJDZ010000043.1:0-9974 GCA_964368955.1 uncultured Mariniplasma sp. | reverse complement strand
TGTTACGTGGTAAACAAGGTCGTTTCAGACAAAACTTACTTGGTAAACGTGTTGATTATTCAGGTCGTTCAGTTATTATTGTTGGACCAGACTTAGAGATGTATCAATGTGGTATTCCAAGAGAGATGGCAATTACTCTATTTAAACCATTTGTATTAAGAGAACTTCAAAGAATGCAAGGCGATGATCAAAACTCTAAGAAAAACGCAAACTCTAAATACGATAAGATGGATGATGATGTATGGGCAGCATTAGATAAGGTTGTTAAAGAGCATCCAGTACTTCTAAACCGCGCACCAACACTTCACAGACTAGGAATTCAAGCTTTTGAACCTAAACTTATTGATGGTAAAGCAATTCGTCTTCACCCACTTGTAACCGTAGCGTTTAACGCTGACTTTGACGGTGACCAAATGGCTGTCCACGTACCTTTATCTAATGAAGCACAAGCAGAAGCAAGATTATTGATGCTTGCATCCAACAACATTCTAAACCCTAAAGATGGAAAACCAGTTGTTACGCCATCTCAAGATATGGTATTAGGAAACTATTACTTAACAATTGAAGAAAAACGTGAACGTGTATTTAAGGGTTATCGTGCTGAGATTCGTACAGAAGAACATCAAATTACACACCGTAATGAAGGTCATTTCTTCTTTGATTTTGATGAAGCATATCTCGCATTTATACATGAAGAAATTGGAATTCACACAAGAATTTTTATTGATCCTAGATCAATTAACCAAAAATTTAGTGCAGAACAATTAAATAAATACTTACAAACAACGCTAGGTAAACTTATTTTTAATAGAATATTGCCACCTACGTTCCCATATTTAAATGAACCTACATTAGAAAACTTAGAACACTTAACACCTGATAAATATTTCATGGAAAAAGGCATGCACCCTAAAGACTTCTTAGCTCAAGTAGCGATTCCTGATCCATTTAAGAAGAAGTTCTTATCACAAATTATCGCGCAAGTCTTCAAGCAACTTCAAATATCAGAAACATCTAAGATGCTAGATAGACTTAAAGACTTAGGATTTAAATATTCTACAGTTGCCGGTATAACAGTATCATTTGCTGACATCAACGTATACTCTAAGAAGGGTGAACGTATTGACCAAGCTAAAAATGCGATAGAACAAATTACATCATGGTATGAAGATGGTATGTTAACAGATAAAGAGCGTCGTGATCTAGTTATTAAACAATGGCAAGATGCACGTGATGAAATCCAAACAGGCTTAATGGCAGAATTTGATGAAGATAATAATATCTTTATGATGAGTGATTCCGGAGCCCGTGGGAATGCATCAAACTTCTCACAATTAGCAGGTATGCGTGGACTGATGAATAACCCTAAAGGTGAAACCATTGAAGTCCCAGTACAAGCATCATTTAGAGAAGGATTAACCGTATCTGAATTCTTTATTTCTACCCATGGGGCTAGAAAAGGATCAACTGATACTGCGTTAAAAACCGCAGAATCAGGATATCTAACACGTCGTTTAGTTGACGTTTCTCAAGATGTCATCGTTGTTGATGAAGATTGTGGAACTGAACGTGGTGTCGTGATGAGAGCAGTTATGGATGATACAAAAGAAATTGTTCCATTATTTGACCGCATCGTTGGGCGTTTTGCGTCTAAAGATGTCACAAATACTAAAACAAAAGAAGTCTTTGTGAAAAGAAATGAATTGATCACCGAAGAAATTGGTGCAGCAATCATAAATTCTGGACTTACTGAAATAGAGATTAGATCAAACTTAACATGTAATTCTGATAACGGCGTTTGTGCGAAATGTTATGGTAGAAACCTAGCAACGAACACAAGAGTTGAAGTTGGAGAAGCTGTTGGGGTTGTCGCAGCACAATCAATTGGTGAACCAGGGACTCAGTTAACGATGAGAACCTTCCATACAGGTGGCGTTGCCTCAGCATCCGATATTACCCAAGGTCTTCCACGTATTCAAGAGTTATTTGAAGCGAGAAATCCTAAAGGGAAAGCTGAATTATGTGAAGTCGATGGGAAAGTTAAATCCGTTGATCGTCAACGTGGAGGCACAACAATTATTTCGATAACTGATGCCGCAGACAAAGAATATAAATACACCATTGATCCAAACGTTGAATCTTTAGTTAGAAAAAATGCGAATGTTAGAGCTGGTCAAAGATTAACTCTAGGTTCAATTAATCCAAAAGAATTACTACGTATTGTCTCTACTGAAGCAGCTGAGATGTATATCTTAGAAGAAGTTCAAAAGGTATATCGTGCTCAAGGTGTTGAAATTAGTGATAAACATATTGAAATTATCATTAGACAAATGCTTAGAAGAATTACAGTCATTACTGAAGGCGATACTGAAATGTTACCAGGAACTGAAGTTTCAGTGGCAGAATTCAAGAGAGAAAACAGAAAAGCCTTTGCAGCATTTAAACGTCCTGCAGTAGGTAGACCTATCTTACTAGGTATTACAAGAGCTTCCTTGAGATCTGATTCATTCTTATCAGCAGCATCATTCCAAGAAACAACTAGAATATTAACCGATGCAGCGATTAGAGGAAAAACAGATGAGCTTCATGGCTTAAAAGAAAATGTTATCATTGGTGGATTAATCCCTGCTGGTACAGGTATTCTAAGAGATAAAGCATTCAATTATGATCGTTCAAACACAACTTTCGAAGAAGAAGATGACGATTACACATTTTAATCATTTTAAAAGACATTCTAGTATATTCTAGAGTGTTTTTTTTTCGTCACAGGATATTTTTCTATCATGTTTAAGTTTATCCTTAAAAATGGTAAAATAGACATAGGTGATAAAATGAAAAAAGTACTTGTCGTAGGTGGGTCTGTTATTGATCTTTTCGCATACCCAAAAGAAAAATTGATATTAGGGGATTCAAATCCAGGATACTTAAAAAAGTCACTAGGTGGTGTCGGTAGAAATATCGCTGAAAACCTAGCAAGATTAGGGATAGATACGACCCTTTTTACTGTTTTAGGTAAAGATGAAGGTAGACGTTGGATCATGGCTTCTGCACAAGAGTCAAAACTAAAACTATCAGCAACCACGTCAGAACAAACCCCTTCTTATTTATCGATTCTAAATGAAGAACATGATCATGTCGTATCGATTGCGCTCATGGATGAAATTGAGAGTTTAAATATTGACGATGTTAAAAAAAGAGATCATATCTTTTTAAAGTCGAATATTATAGTTTTAGACACAAATTTAAACCAAGAAACGCTTGAATATATCGCAAAAACATATCAAAAAAAAGATATTTATTTAGATGTTATTTCTTGTCAGAAGGCTGACAAGATTAAATCTATTTATCCATTTATTCATACGCTTAAATTAAACTTACTTGAAGCTAAATATTTGTCTCAAATTGATGATAAAGAAGATCATCAAATGTTAGGGAAATATTTTATCTCTAAAGGTGTTAAAGAAGTTTATGTTACAAAAGGCAAAGAAGGCTCGTTTGTTGTGAGCTCTGATAGTTATAAAAAAATGGAAAATAGAGCAGTAGACGTTAAAAATACTGCTGGTGCAGGGGATGCTTATCTTGCTGGTGTTATCTATGCAGACATCATGGGTTTAGATCCGCTAGTATATGGGACAAAAGCTGCATTAATTACACTACAAAATGAAAAAGCTGTTTCGGAAGAAATGAGCGCTGAAAAAATAGAGCAGATTAACATATGAATCCATATATAGAAATCAACAAAGAAGTCTTAAAAGTATTGAATGAAAAAAGGCTGTTGTTGCCTTAGAATTAGCCATTATCTAACATGGTATGCTATATCCACAAAACGTTCAAATAGCTTGCGAGTATAAAAAATAAAGATAATAAAAATATTTTTAGCACCTAAAGTATTTAAATTTAGGTGTTTTTTAATTTTTGTTGACAATATTTACCAATCATTTAAAACTTGACTCTTTAGCCTATTTTAAATACAATAATATCTACCCTTTCAAATGCCTATTTTAAAGTGAGTTGTAAAAAGGGTCAAAATGAAGGATTTATATTATAATATACTTATGCAGTTTTTGAAAGAGGTAAAAATTATGGATTTATTTAAAAAATGTTATACATATGATGCAGCTAAAAATGCAAGAAAAGCAGGATACTATCCTTATTTTCATGTTCTAAATACGAAACAAGATACAACCGTTGAGATGGAAGGCAAGAAAATGATTATGATTGGTTCTAATAATTACTTAGGACTTGCATCTCATCCAGAAGTTATTAAGGCTGCTGTTGATGCGACTAATACTTATGGAACTGGTGTTTCAGGATCAAGATTTTTAAATGGGACTCTAGATTTACACATTCAATTTGAAAAAGAGTTAGCTGAGTTTCTTCATAAAGAAGATGCGACTATCTTTTCAACAGGATTTCAATCTAACTTAGGGATCATCTCAGCAATCGCGGGTAGAAATGATATTATCTTTTCTGACAAAGAAAATCATGCGAGTATTTATGATGGGACTCGACTATCTTATGCTGAAGTGGTAAGATTTAATCATAGTGATATGGAAGATCTAGAAAACAAACTCAGTAAAGCAGACCCAAATAAAGGAAAACTCATCTTAACTGATGGTGTTTTCTCAATGAGTGGTGATATCGCTAACCTGCCAGAAATCGTTAGATTAGCTAAAAAGTATGAAGCAAGAGTTATGGTTGATGATGCACATGGGCTTGGTGTAATGGGCAAACATGGCAGAGGAACTGCAGAACATTTTGGCTTAGAAGACGAAATTGATATCATTATGGGGACTTTTTCAAAATCACTAGCAAGTCTGGGTGGATATGTTGCGGCTAGTCACGATGTTGTTGACTATATCAGACATAATTCTAGACCTTATATTTTTTCAGCCGCTATTCCGGCATCTAATGCTGCTGCAGCACTACAAGCACTTAGAATTTTAAAAAGAGAACCTGAAAGAGTAAAAGCCTTAAAAGATATTGCAGATTATATGCGAATAGGACTTACTAAAAGAGGAATTGAGCTTAGAGCTTCAACTACACCTATTATTCCAATTTATACATACATGCCAGTAAGAACGATGGTTGCCTGCAACCAACTCTTTGAACACGGTGTTTATGTGAACCCAGTAGTTCCACCAGCTACACCTATTGGTGAATGCTTAATTAGAACAAGTTATACAGCAACACATACAAAAGCACAAATGGATGAAGCCATTGATAAAATAGTAGAAGTACTTAAAGGATTGGAAGATTTTAATGAATAATGCAAAAGTAGTTGTTATAACAGGTGCGTCAAGTGGCATCGGACTAGAATTAGCTAAACACCTAATCCAAAAGGATTATGTGGTATACGGCATTTCACGTTCTAAAATTCATGATAAATATATTAAAAGCATACAAGCAGATGTCGCTAATTATGAACAGTTAAAACAAGCATACCAAGAAATATTTGATATTGAAGGTCATATTGACTGCTTAATCAATAATGCGGGTATGGGGATATCAGGAAGTATCGAAGACACCTCATTAGAAGATGCAAAATATGTGATGGATGTTAATTTTATGGGCGTTTTTTACTCATCTAAAGCAATGATTCCGTTTTTAAAACAATCAGCAACATCTAAAATCATTAACATCAGTAGTGTTGCTGCAAGACTAGCAATTCCTTTTCAAGGATTCTATAGCAGTTCAAAAGCAGCAATCAATGCATTTTCTGAAAGCTTACGCATTGAACTTAAACCATTTAAGATTCAAGTGTGTAGTGTGATGCCAGGTGATATAAAAACTGGATTTACAAAAAATAGAAAAAAAAATATTAATGAGGGAAAAGATTATATTAAGCGTGTTGAAAAATCAATTGCTGTTATGGAAAAAGATGAACAAAACGGTATGGATCCAGAATATGCAGCAAAAGTTATTTTTAAACTCATTAATAGAAGAAATTTACCACTATATAAAACAATCGGAGTTAAATATAAACTGTTTGTGTTTTTACAAAAAGTTTTACCAGCAAGATTCGTAAACAACTTAGTTGGCCTTATTTATGGCTTTAAAAAGGGGTAGTATATGAACGAAAATTATCAAAAGTTAGTAAAAGCTTTTATCGCTGGATTTCTAGTTGGTATTGGTGGCATTTTATATGTGAGTGCAAGCAATAAAATCATTGGAGCAGTTTTATTTAGTTTCGCATTGATTCTAATCGTCTCAAAAGGCTATTTTTTATTCACTGGTAAAGTAGGATACCTACTTCCTTATAAAAAAGGTAACTTAAAAGATATAGGGCTCACTCTACTTGGTAACATTATAGGGGTATTCTTTATTGGAAGTTTATTTTTATTATCAGGTAAAGATGCGGTTATCTTAAATGCGAACCAATTGTTTCTAAGTAAACTAGATCAAAAGTGGTATGAAGTTTTAACACTTGCAATATTCTGCGGATTCATGATGTATCTTGCAGTCGATAATTATTCTAAGATCAAGAATCAAGGGGCAGCAGTTTTAGTCGTTATCTTTGCGGTTGTTATCTTCATTGTTGCAGGATTTGAACATAGCATTGCAGATTTAGTCTATTTGTCAATCGGAACAGTCTTTAGTCTTAAAGCTTTAGGATTTATTATAATTGTAATCATCGGTAATTTAATTGGAGCCGTGTTGCTCAATTTAATACACGAACAAATTAAGAGCACGTAAGTGCTTTTTTAATGTTTGAGCAAAAAACTAAAAATTAGAAAAAAACTAAAAAAACTGATGTAAATCATTGACAATTAAGTGATAATATTATATAATTAAAACGCTGTGTTAAATACACATGAAGTAACTATATCTTTTGGCTTAATAAAGCCAAATATATTTTTTAAACAAAAAATGAAACACATGGATATGTGTTAAGGAAAGGAGATCTAGCAAATGCCTACAATTCAACAACTTATTAAAAATGGTAGAACGTCAAAAAATTACAAATCTAAATCACCAGCTCTTGGTTATGGATTCAACAGCTTACATAAAAGCGAAAGTGAATACAATTCACCACAAAAACGCGGTGTATGTATTCGTGTAACAACTATGACACCTAAAAAACCTAACTCTGCCTTACGTAAATATGCGCGTGTTCGTTTAAGCAATCAAACTGAAGTTACAGCTTACATTCCAGGAATTGGACATTCTCTACAAGAACATAGTGTTGTGCTTATCCGTGGTGGTCGTGTCAAAGACTTACCTGGTGTACGTTATCACATCGTTCGTGGAACACTTGATGCATCTGGTGTAGCAAACCGTAAGCAAGCACGCTCTAAATATGGAGCAAAACGCCCTAAAAAATAAAAAATTAAAATTAAGAACCAAAAGAAAGGAAGTAGGTGAACTAGATGCCACGTAAAGGACATATAGTAAAACGCGATGTTTTACCAGATCCAATATATCAATCAAAATTAGTAACACGTATTGTTAACACAATTATGGTTGATGGTAAAAAAGGTACAGCTCAAAGTATTTTATACGGAGCTTTTAACCGCGTTAAAGAAGTAACTGGACGCGAACCAATTGAAGTATTCAATGAAGCGTTAAATAATATTATACCTGTTTTAGAAGTTCGTTCACGCCGTATTGGTGGTCAAAACTATCAAGTACCGGTAGAAGTTAGAGCTTCAAGAAAAACAACATTAGGATTAAGATGGTTAATAAATTATGCAAGACTGCGTAATGAAAAAACAATGGAAGAAAGATTAGCGAAAGAAATCATAGACGCATCACAAGGATTAGGCGCAGCTGTGAAGAAACGTGAAGATGTACACCGCATGGCTGAAGCAAATAAAGCATTTGCTCACTATCGCTGGTAACAAAGGAGATTTAAAATTATGCCTCGTGTATTCCCATTAGAAAAAGTGCGCAATATTGGTGTTATGGCCCATATTGATGCCGGAAAAACTACAACTACAGAACGGATTTTATACCATACTGGTAGAATTCATAAATTGGGTGAAACTCACGATGGTGCAGCTACAATGGACTGGATGGCTCAAGAACAAGAGCGTGGTATTACCATTACTTCCGCTGCTACAACAGCATATTGGAAGGAACATAAAATAAATATCATTGATACTCCAGGGCACGTTGATTTTACAGTAGAAGTATCTAGATCATTGCGTGTGCTTGATGGTGCTATTACAGTACTTGATGCGCAAGCAGGAGTCGAGCCTCAAACAGAAACAGTTTGGAGACAAGCCACAGAATATAAAGTACCGAGAATTGTCTATATTAATAAAATGGATAAAATCGGTGCCGATTTTGCAAAAGCAATTAAATCGATTCATAATCGTTTAGGTGTTAAAGCAGTTCCTATTCAATGGCCAATCGGTGCTGAAACAAATTTTGATGGTGTCATTGATATTATCGAAAGAAAAGCTTACCATTTTGATGGTAATGCTGAAGAAGTTTCAACAATTATTGAAATACCTGCTCATTTGGCTGACATTGTCGAAGAAAAAAGAAATGAACTCATAGAAGCAATTGCTGATTTTGATGAAGAGTTGATGATTAATTACCTTGAAGGTGAAGACATCTCAATTGATCAGATTAAAAAAGCAATTAGAAAAGGAACACTCGCTGTGAAATTTTTCCCAGTTGTATGTGGATCCTCATTTAAAAACAAAGGTGTTAAATTGGTACTAGACGCAGTCGTTGATTACCTACCTGCACCAACAGATGTTGAATCTGTAACAGGTCTTAACTCAGATGGTATTGAAGTAAAACGTAAACCAAGTGACAACGAGAAATTTACTGCTTTAGCATTTAAAGTGATGACTGATCCATATGTAGGACGCTTAACGTTCTTTAGAGTTTATTCAGGTAAACTTGAAGCTGGGTCATATGTATTAAATACAAACAAAGATAGCAAAGAAAGATTTGGACGTATTCTTCAAATGCATGCGAACCACCGTGAAGAAATCAAAGAAGTATTCACAGGGGATATCGCAGCAGTTGTAGGACTTAAAAATACAACAACAGGAGATACGCTTACTCTAGAAAAAGATGATATTATCTTAGAGTCTATGAATTTCCCTGAACCAGTGATTAACGTTGCAATTGAACCTAAGACAAAACAAGATCAAGACAAGATGAATATTGCGTTAGTTAAATTGGCTGAAGAAGATCCAACATTTAAAACTTATACTGACCACGAAACTGGACAAATCATTATCGCTGGTATGGGTGAGCTTCACTTAGACATTATTGTTGATCGGATGAAAAGAGAATTTAAGGTAGAAGCTAATGTTGCTGAACCTCAAGTATCTTACCGTGAAACAATTAGTCAAGAAGCTGATATTGAATCTAAATTCATTAGACAATCTGGTGGACGTGGACAATATGGACATGTATTCATTAAGTTTGAACCAAATCCTGGTAAAGGATTTAAGTTTGTTGATAAAGTTGTTGGTGGCGTTATTCCAAAAGAATACATTCCATCAGTATTAAAGGGTTTAGAAGAAGCTATGCCAAACGGTATTATTGCTGGTTATCCTGCAATAGATATAAAAGCAACCCTACATTATGGGTCATACCACGAAGTCGATTCTTCAGAAATGGCATTTAAAATTGCAGCTTCTATGGCTTTAAAAGAAACAAGAAACAAATGTGCTCCAGTATTACTAGAACCAATTATGGACGTAGAAGTTGTTGCTCCTAATGATTATGTTGGTAACGTTATTGGTGATATTACATCAAGACGTGGACGTATGGAAAGTCAAGAAACAAGAGGAAATGCAGCTGCAATTCGCGCATTTGTACCCCTAGCAGAAATGTTTGGTTATGCAACATCACTTCGCTCAAATACTCAAGGTCGTGCAACCTTTATGATGCAATTTAGTCATTATGACCGTTGTCCAAAATCAATTATGGAAGAAATCATGAAAAAGCGTGGGATGAACTAGTCCACCACTTGCAAAATAATTGGATTTAATATACAATAAATA
>CAYJDZ010000042.1:0-10059 GCA_964368955.1 uncultured Mariniplasma sp. | reverse complement strand
AAAACAATATTCCGCAAATGAATATAATCGTCCATCAGTTACAGTGGATACTTTAATTTTTTCTGTAATGGATAATGAAAACGATAATTATAGAAAGCTCCCCGAAAAAGAATTAAAAGTATTACTTATCAAACGAAAAGAACATCCCTTTAAAGGCATATGGGCCTTGCCGGGGGGCTTTGTTAAAACTGGCGAAGACTTAGATCAAGCTGCATATAGAGAATTAAAAGAAGAAACTAACGTTAAAGATGTTTATCTTGAACAACTCTACACATGGGGTGCAGTTGATAGGGACCCTAGAACAAGAGTGATAAGCAGCTCATATATGGCGTTGATAAATGGTAAAAACACATCAATTCATGCGAATAGTGATGCTGAAGATGTGAAGTGGTTTTCTTTAAAAGCAAAGGTTGTACAAGAAACTCAATCTATACTAGAAGAAGGCTTTCAATTGGAAAAGAAAGTTATTGTAGATCTTTGTTTTAAAGAAGAAAAACTATCTTGTGAACTGCTCATTACGAAGAAGTGTGAACAAGGTGTAATAAGTATTGAAAGGGAAGTTATCAAATCAGACGGTCTAGCTTTTGATCATGCGATGATCATCTATTATGGTTTGGAGCGCCTAAGAGCTAAAACAGAATTCACTGATATCGCTTTGCATTTAATGGAGTCAGAGTTTACATTGACAGAACTACAAAATGTGTATGAAGTTATTTTGGATAAAACATTGTTAACTGCTAATTTTAGAAGAAAAATCTTTATGTATGTCGAAGAAACTGATAATACTACGAAAAACGCAGGGCATAGACCAGCGCGATTATTCAAACATAAACAGCAAAAATCATATGATTTTTACTAAGAGGAGGCTATTTTCATGAAATCATTAGAGCAAATTAATCAATATCTTTCAGGTGACATGCACATCTTAAAACATGAAAAATGGCTGAAGTATTTAGCACTTTCAAATGAACACAATATAAACTTCGAAAGAATCAATAAACTGTCAGATATTAAGAAGGATTTCAATTTATTGTATGTTAAAAGAAGTTTGGAACTTCTAGATACCCTTGAAATCAAGGATGAGAATAAATTGATACTTGAAGAAGTGCTAAAATGGTCCGAAGTAGCTAAAACAGGAAATTCATTCATTAGAAACAAGTGGAACCATAATAAATTCAATCTTTATGCTCATAACATTGGATCATCCCAAATTTATGCTTTTGATCAAATAAATGATGACTTTTTAATAAAAACATTAATTGAAACTCATGGGTTAATTGGTCAATATATAAGAGGTGAAGTTCCTCTAATTTCAA
Organism: uncultured Mariniplasma sp.; assembly: GCA_964368955.1. Lineage (GTDB taxonomy): Bacteria > Bacillota_I > Bacilli_A > Acholeplasmatales > Acholeplasmataceae > Mariniplasma. Next base: position 8,743 of record CAYJDZ010000042.1, on the reverse strand, counting down.
ATCAGCCTCTCTATGACTTGCTCAAACAAAAGGTGGTTTCAAAGGATACCCTTTTTAAATTACTTATAAATCTGAATTATTGTGTACTTGGAGCGGTTTCTATTCTATTATGGGAATCTAGTAAGAGTCAGGTAGAAAGTGTAATTAAAATGATTTTGGAAGGTGATTTTGAGAACGGTATGACCATTAAGGAAAGAATCCGTGCTTTAAGAAAATCATCGATTGAAAATGGCGAAAGATTTGATGAATTATGGAATCAAGTTGAACTAGACTCATCAACGATGCAAATGTTTGAAAATGTTTGTGCTCATTATGAATTGTGGTATGTTGAAGCTGCACTTCATGATTTTACATTTGATGAGTTCACAAAAATAATTGGATTAATCTATTTTTCATCTAATCAGAATTTAATTACACAATTAAGTTTTGAAAATCTTATGAGAGATATACATTACGATCGTAATGGGATTAAAAAAGTTAATCTATATAAAAAAAGGATTATTGAAAGATATCTTCAAAGTATGAGTTTCTCTGACATCGAAAATAATGAATTTAAACAAAATATTCATGTGAAACATGTGCTTAAACATATGTTTGAGAGTTCTAGCACCTACTTTTTTGAATTTGAATATTCTTTAACCTCATCAAAACTTATTGAGTTTTGTGAGATTGCTGAAAAATCAGATAAATTGTATGAAAAGGCAGTCATCATGTTATTTGATTTGTTTGACTTACGAAAAGATAGCTTTGATAGATTTTATAATGAAGCATCATACTTGGATACGATGAACAAGTCAATCGTGCACAAGTCAATTATCCTAGATTATATTACTGGGAACAAAGTCGTAGATATTGGACCTGGTGGCGGCGCTTTAATGGATATGATTGAGCAAAGAAATCCTAACTTAAATATCATTGGACTTGACATATCTAAAAATGTAATTGAAAGTTTATTGAAAAAGAAAAAGCTTGAATCTAGGAAATGGGATGTACTTTATGGTGATGCGCTTTCCATGACAGATTATATTCAAAAACAAAGCGTAGATACAATCATATTTAGCTCAATCATTCATGAAATGTTTTCATATATTGAATATAAAGGGAAAAAATTTAATCATCTCGTGATTAAAGATGTACTTAAAAGCGCATTTGAAGTCTTAAAACCTGGTGGAAGAATTATCATCAGAGATGGAATTATGAGCCAACCAAAAAACCAAAACCGAATCATTAAGTTTCGCTCTGATGAAGGATTATCATTCTTAGAAAACTACACTAGAGATTTTAAGGGCAGAAAAATCGAGTATACAGTTATAGATCATAATGAAGTTTTGATGAATATTAATGATGCAATGGAGTTTTTATATACATATACTTGGGGACAAGAATCATATGTACATGAGGTCAATGAACAATTTGGGTATTTCACACCTACTGAATATAAAACTTTCATTCAAGAGATATTTGGAAATACTGTAAAACTTATTAAGTTTGATCATTATCTGCAAGAAGGGTATGCCGTTGCCTTATCACCAAAAATTGAATTCTATGATGAAAAACGCATGGAAATAAATTTACCAGAAAGCACATGTTTTATAGTCATTGAAAAAATAAAATAAGGGAGGAATCATTATGTTTGGAGTAGAGTATATTAAATTTCAACCAACTGAATATGTGATTTATTATTCAAAAGGAAAAATTAAGAAAAAGGGTACAAGTCTAGCATTTCATTATTTTTCACCATATACATCTTTAGTTATGATGCCAATTGGAAGTAAGGATGTTCCTTTTATGTTCGAAGAGTTAACGTTTGACTTTCAAACAGTAACTGTACAAGGCAATGTATCGTATAGAATTGTTGATATGGATAAAATCAGTGAATTATTAAACTATACCTATAATCCAAGAATGAAACAGTATCTATCTGATGATCCAATGAAATTATCACAAAGAGTTATCAATGTTGCCAGTGTACTCGTCAAAAAACATATTGAAAAAATGGAGTTAAAACAATCCATACAGTCAACTGAAGTTTTAGCAAATCAAGTGTATCAAGATCTAGAAAATAATAAAGAAATCAATAATTATGGAATAGAAATTCTTGGGTTTTCTATTCTTGCGGTAACACCAAGTAAAGAAACTTCACGTGCATTAGAAGCGCATACAAGAGAAGATATTTTGAAAAAAGCAGATGAAGCACTTTATGAAAGAAGAAATGCTGCCATACTCCAAGAAAGAAAAATCAAAGAAAATGAATTAAATACTGAAATTACAATTGTGGATAAAAAAAGAGAAATAACAGAAGCTGAACTAGAAAGCGAACTCATATCACAACAAAAAATGCATAAAATAAATGAAGAGCAACTTGATTTTGAAATCAGACATGAAGAAATTAAAAAAACACTAGTAGGCTTGGAAGTTGAAAATAGTAAAACAAAAACTGATGCTAAGGCATATGAACTCAATTCCGTTATGGAATCTTTAAAAGATGCTGATCAAAATACTTTAAAAGCACTTGTAAGCATAGGTAAAAATTCCAGTGAACTAATCGCGCTTGCATTCCAAGATATTGCTAATAATGCAAGTAAGATTGGTGAGCTTAATATATCTCCAGAGCTACTCAATCAACTCACTAGAAATAAGGGATAAAAAATGAAGAAGCTTGAACAAAAGTTTGTTTTGGTAAAACGTAAAACTAGACTTGAAGACTTGACCCTTAAATATAATACAGTCGATCAAGCGAAATTCTATATCGAGCATATGGGTATTGACTTTGAGGATTATTTATTAGAAGATCGTAATTACAGAACTTCATTAGCACAATGCATGAGCATTTTATGCGAGTTAGGTATCGTTTTAATGCTTGGTAGAGAACATTTATCATCATATATCTTTGGTGATGAGGATCTAATTGTGGTTTTAGGACAAGATGGTTTAGTAGCAAACACACTCAAATACCTTAATATGCAAAAAGTGATTGCAGTAAATCCTGATCCTAAACGTTGGGAAGGCATACTTTTGCCTTTTGAGGTCAATCAACTAAAAAACGTTATTAAAGATACGATCAACAACAAAAGACAAATAAAAGAAATTACAATGGCCAAAGCAACTTTAAATGATGGACAAGTCATCTACGGTGTAAATGATCTTTTTATTGGTCAAAAGTCACATGTTTCATCTAGATATCATCTTAAAATAGATGAAAAAGAAGAATCACAGTCATCCAGCGGAATCATTATTTCCACTGGTCTAGGTTCAACAGGGTGGTTAAAAAGTATCATAGCAGGTGCTGTAGGAATCATCAGTAATTATACGAATCTAGCTATTGCTGATTCATATGAATCTACAAATATGGAGTGGAACTCAGATTATTTGTATTTTTCCGTAAGAGAACCCTATAAAAGTAAAACGACAGGCGACACTTTAGTATTTGGAAAAATCAAAAATGATAATCAAGTTACAATTGAATCTAGAATGCCTTTTAATGGATGTATATTTAGTGATGGGATTGAAGAGGATTACTTAGAATTTAATTCAGGATCAAAAGTAACGATTACGATTGCTGAAAAAAAAGGGAAACTCGTTATTTAAAACAAAGATATAAAAACATTATTCATAGATTTTGCTCAATAAAAAAAGATGGATATTCTTTGTGAGAATATCCATCTTATTCAATTAATTTCTAAGTAATATTACTTTGATTTTTCTAATAAGGTTAATAATTGATTTAACACAATGCCAACTATCGCAGCCAGGCTCATTCCTGATAAAGATGTTTGAGCAGTTAATGCAACGCTTGCGCCTCCAAGTCCAATGACTAACATCGTTGAGACGACAATTAAGTTTTTCATATTTGACAAATCAGTTTTATCTTTAATAAGCACTTTAACACCATTTGCAGCAATCAATCCATATAAAATGATTGTCATACCACCAATAACTGCCCATGGAATACTCATAATAAATGCTTGAATGTAACCAAAGAACCCAAGTAGAATAGCAAACACTGCTGCTAACCCAATTACGTAAACTGATCCAACTTTAGTTAATGCAATAACACCAGTATTTTCTCCATAAGTTGTATTCGCAGGCCCACCTAAAGATGCGGAAACAAATGTTGCGATACCATCACCTAATAATGTTTTATGAAGTCCAGGATTTTCAATAAAGTCATTTCCTGTGATTTCTCCTAAAACAACATGGTCACCAATATGCTCAGCTATTGTCACAAAAGCAAGTGGAGCAAACACTAAGACTTGTGAGAAGTTTAGTTTATATGACCCTAGTAATTTAAAATTTGGAAGTTGGAAGAAGGAAATACTTGTAAAAGTTTCTTTTAAATCAACAACACCTAAAACCACTGAGAAAATATAACCAACTAAAATTGCGATAATAAAAGGAACAATCTTTAAAAAGCCTCTTGCTCTAATGGATAAGAAAACAACTGTACCAAAAGTTAGAAACGCAATCAGTGGAACCTTCCATGAAGCACCGGCTAGACCTACGTATAAACCATTATCATACAAAGGTTGCATCCCAAGTAGTCCAAAATTTTGAACCGCTACAGGAGCTAAGGTAAGCCCAATAATGATGATCATCGGTCCAATCACAATTGGAGGTAAAAGCTTTCTTAACCAACCGCTACCAACAAAGAAAATGATGGCTGCGATGATGACATAAATAATCCCGACAACCATTAACCCAACATATGCACTAGAAGCACCACCAGAAGAAGCAACTGCTGCAGATATTGTTGTGATATAGGCAAAACTACTTCCTAAATAGACTGGAACCTTACCCTTAGTACACAAGATGTAGATTAGAGTACCAATGCCACTTGCGACAAGTGCGACACCAACATCAAGACCTGTAAGCATGGGGACAAGCACTGTTGCTCCAAACATCGCAAACACATGTTGTAGACTTAAAACAATCCAACTGCCAATTGATTTTGGCTTTTCATTAATGCCAACAATTAATCCATTTTCATTCATAACATTTTCTCCTTATTTTTTCTATGGTCTCATAAAAAAAGACACCTGTGGGTGTCCTTTAAGGGTATTGTTAATAAAAAAATTCTACCTTATTATGCTCACGGGCACAACTTAAAGGACCATTACTGCTACAAGTATATCACAATATTTTTGGATTACAAGACATTTTTTCAAAAAAAAGTTATAATGATGAGTAGGTGATAAAAATGAAGGAAATCATGAATAGGGATCAATTATCAAGAACATTAAAAAGAATGACACATGAAATCATAGAAAGATATAACAACTTAGAAGACATCGTCTTAGTAGGTATTTTAAACAAAGGGTTCCCTTTAGCAAAAATGCTGCAAAAGAACTTAAAAGATTTTTCTAATATTTTGGTAGAAACTTATCCCCTAGATATTAAAGCATATCGAGATGATTTGAATGAAAGATTTGAAAAAATCAATCAAGGATTTAATTTAAAGGGTAGGACTGTTATCGTTGTTGATGATGTCTTATTTACAGGAAGATCTGTTAGAGCAGCCATGGACGCCATTAATTTTCATGGCAGACCAACTCATATAGGGCTTGCCATCTTAATAGATAGAGGACACCGCGAGGTTCCGATTAGAGCTGATTTTATTGGTAAAAACATACCAACTTCATTAGAAGAGAAAGTGTTAGTAGATTTAGAAAAACAAATCGTTAGCATTGGTTAACTATTATATAATAATAAAGCATAAAATTGTTGACAATTATTGAATTATATAGTATTATTACAAAGGTACGTTTTAAATTTTTATCCACTAGCCCTTATTTTTCGAAATAAGAATATAAGGAGAATCACAATGAAAACATTCATGGCAAACGAAAGCACGATTACCCGCAAATGGTTTGTAGTCGATGCTGAAAACAAGACTTTAGGACGCTTAGCGACTGAAGTTGCATCTGTATTAAAAGGCAAACATAAACCAACCTACACTCCTCATGTAGACTCTGGAGATTATGTGATTGTCGTTAACGCAGAAAAAATTATTTTAACTGGCAAGAAATGGGACAAAAAGATGTATTATAGCCACTCAGGTTATAATGGAGGTCTTACATCTACATCTGCCAAAGACGTTATGGCTAAATTTCCAACACGTATGGTTGAAAAGGCTATAGTTGGTATGTTACCACATACAAAATTAGGCGATCAAATGAGTAGAAAACTATTTATTTATGCAGGACCTGAACACAAACATTCTGCACAACAACCAGAAAAATTGGAGGTATAACACATGGCAAACGAAAAAGTACAATATTTTGGAACAGGACGTCGTAAGAGTTCAGTTGCTAGAGTTATTCTGTCAAATGGTAAAGGTGAATTCATTGTTAATGATCGCCCATTTGAAGAATATATCCCTTCAGCTGCAACACGCCTAGACGTTACTCAACCACTTGTTTTAACTGAAACAGAAGGTAAGTATGATATTAGTGTTAATGTAAACGGTGGAGGCTTAACTGGCCAAGCTGGAGCAATTCGTCTCGGAATTACTCGCGCATTAATGGAAATCAATCCTGATTTAAGAAAAATCTTAAAGCCAGCTGGATTAGTTACAAGAGACTCTCGTAGTAAAGAACGTAAAAAATACGGTTTGAAAAAAGCAAGAAAAGCTTCACAATTCTCAAAACGTTAATTTTATTGGGACCCTTTGGGTCCTTTTCTTTTTTCTCGTGTTATAATTTAAGTAGGACATAAATCAAGAGGTATTTTCGGATGAAGTTAAATTACAAAAGAACATTCTACGTAGGACTAATTTTTTTTAGTATATCTTTATTTTGGCAAGCCTACGACATGTTAATCGCAAAAACACTTATTGATAAATTTGGACTGAATCAACTTGAATCAGGCATTGTCATGGCTTTTGATAATGTCATGGCGGTTATACTATTGCCACTATTTGGTGCACTATCAGATAAATCGACACACAGACTTGGAAGAAGAACGCCATACATTATTGTAGGGACAGTTGTTGCTGCACTTGCCTTCATGGGATTGTCTTATGCTGACTACAAACAAACTCAAAAAATTGAAACAACCAATATGATTGAAGAACATTATGATGTTGCTTTCGATGAAAATGAAGATATTACAAAAATAGATCACTGGTATATGGTCATTAACGTCATGAAAGATGAAAGAAATGATGTTTACAGTCTTGGTATGATTAGCGCTACCGAATATCTAAAATGGGAAAAAGACATCTATAACCCAATTGAAAGTATTCTAGATTTAAGTAATGAATCTCTATCTGTTAGAGATCAAACCAAAGTTAGAGATTTATATTATCAATATTTAAGTTTAAGAGCATTGGAACTCACCAAAAATGATCCTGAAATCTTTTACACTTTCCTTGCAATCTTATTTGTTTCATTGGTTGCGATGGGCATTTATAGAACACCAGCGATTGCACTCATGCCTGATATAACCATTAGACCGCTAAGAACAAAAGCAAACGCAATTGTCACTTTCTTAGGAGCTATAGGTGGCGTATTAGCTGTCGCCATCATTTTATTTAGTGGCATTAATCAGCATGCTTATCACAATCACGTAAGTGTTTATATCGGTGTTGGAACGATTATGCTTTTAATGTTAGGAATCTTTTTATGGAAAGTCAGAGAACCTAAACTGGTTGAAGAAAAAGAAGGAATAGAAAAAAAACTTGGAATACATGATTCCAAAACATCAGAAAAGAAAGAAAAAATAGTTGATAAAAAAAAGAGAAGATCTCTATATTTGCTACTATTAACTGTATTTCTTTTATTCTTTGGATATAATGCTGTTATGAGTAAAATTGCAGATTACTTACCCAAAGTATTAAATATGGAATTTTATCAACTACCCTTTATTATTGCTCAAGGGTTCGTCATCGCCTCAATTCTACCTCTAGGCATCTTAAGTTTAAAGATTGGTAGAAAACGCTCAATGCTATTAGGAATATTACTTTTAATCTTATCTATAGGTTCAATTGTATTTATTGAGCAAAATCAAATTATCTTAACAGCTTTAGTCATTATGGTTGCAGGGTTTGGTTGGATTTTAACAGGTGTTAATATTTATCCAATGGTTGTTGAACTTTCAAAAGGCTCGAATGTTGGGCAATATACAGGTTATTACTACGCAGCTTCCATGGCAGCACAAATATTTACACCGATTCTATCTGGAACTCTAATGGATAGATATGGTAGAATCATATTGTTTCCGTATGCAACTATATTTATTGCGTTAGCACTAGTAACAATGCTTTTTGTGAAACATGGAGAAACACAAAAAATTGATTTTAAAAAATTCTTTAAAAAGAAGGTATAACATGAAAATATTAGTCGCCGGATACTCTAGTTCAGGCAAGTCAACATTTGCTAAAAGACTATCTAAGCATAATCAAATACCAGTTTTGCATATTGACACAATCTTTTTTGGTCCAAATTGGACAAAAAGAGATCACGAAACAGTCGAAGAAGAAATCAATCAATTTATGTCTAATAAGTCATGGGTTATAGACGGTCAATATAGAAACTTAGCAGTAGAGAGATATGACCAATGTGAACAACTTTTTCTATTTGACTTTAATCGGTTTAAATGTCTTTATGGAGCCATATTAAGACGCATTAAATATCACAATCAAAACAGAGATACAATCGCAAATGGTTGTAAGGAAAAATTAGATTTAAGTTTTATTTGGTGGATTTTATTTAGTGGTAGAAAAAAAGATTCAAAAGCTTTAATG
>CAYJDZ010000041.1:4834-10090 GCA_964368955.1 uncultured Mariniplasma sp. | reverse complement strand
TCAGTTGTTATTGCTGATGATATCCCATCATTACCAATAATCACTGGGATGCCATGTTCTCTAAACTTTTTAAGAGGCGGAATGCCTACACTGTTATTCATATTAGAAGAAAAATTAACAGCTATCACACAATCATGTTTTTTAATGATATCTAGTTCTTCATCATCCACATAAATTGCATGCGCAATGATACTCTTTGGATTTAAAAGACCATGTCTTTCTAATCTTTTAAGGATGCTTTCCTTATATTTTAATTTTGAATCTTTTTCATCAAGTACGCTTTCTGCAACATGTATATGAATAGGCATGTCACCTATTACTTTTTTGACTTTAATTAACGTCTCTTCTGAAAGACTCATCGAAGCGTGAAGCCCAAATAAGCCTTGAGTGAAACTTGAATGGTTTTGTTGGCTAAAATCAATATTTTCTTTAATTGCTTTTTCGACTGGAAAACGATCACTCGTCTCAAAAGCAAATATACCTCTTAAATGCGTGTGATCACATACTGCTTTTTTTAAAGCATCTAGTGATCCTAGAATCTCAATGCCACTAGCATGATGATCAATTAAAGTTGTCACTCCATTTTTCACATGATCAACAGCACTGACTATCCCACTATAATAGGTTGTTTGATTATCTAGGTTACGGTCAAGTTTCCACCATAATTGTTCAAGTATATCTTGGAAATTTAAAGGATGAAAAGGAACGCTCATGCCACGTGCTAAAGTTGAATAGATATGGGTGTGCCCTGTGATTAAGCCTGGCATAACTAGGTGATCTTTTCCATCAATGATTTCATAATTCTTTTTTGAAAAAGCAGTCATTGGACCTACTTCAATAATTTGCTTGTCAAAGATAACATACCCATTTTCTATGAATTGATCAAAATCATAAATCTTCGTATTGATGATTGCTTTCATCACAAAAAATCACTTCCTTTAATGAGTTTGCCTGTATGCTTAATATAAACTTGATCCTTTAAAACAAATTGTCCTCTAACCATTGTAGAAATCACTTGACCAGCGGAAGGTAGGTTTTCATAAACTGAATAATCACATGTTCCATGATTCCCATGGACTTTCATCTTATCTTCTGGCTTAAAAAGAACGATATCCGCATCAAGTCCTACTTTAATCCGACCTTTAGTGTGAAGTCCTTGAGTAAACGCAACTCTTTTCGTCATTTTTTCTATGACCTCAAAACCAAGATGATGTCTCATAATCCCTAAAGCATGTTCGATACCACCAATACCTAGTGGTGTTTCTCTAAGTGTTGGTTGATCTTTATCTTTTTTCATGAATGCACAGTGATCCGTTCCAATTGTATAAACTGAATCATGATATTTAAAGAGTAAATCTTTTTCTACTTTGGATCTTAACGGTGGCGCAAATGTATATAAATATCCATCTTCACGTTTTAACTTATCTTTTGTGAATGTAAAATATTGAGGGCAGCTTTCAACAAAGAAATGTTGATTCAAAATATCAGGATATTTTTGAATCAATGCTTCTAATGTTTTCCCACTACTTAAATGCACCATATACATATACCCTTTAGTTTGTCTTGTGAATTCTGCTAATTTTAAGGCTTCTGTTAACTCACTTTTAGAAGGTCTACTGATATTTAAATCTTTATATGTGAAATTAGAATCTAGATGAATTAAATCATCATTTTCGATATGTGCCATAATCAAAAAATGATATTTTTTAGAAAGTTCAAGCAATTCAATAATTTCTTTATCATATGTTCTTCTATTAGAATCAGAATAGGTTGTAAATAGTTTTAATGTATTCATACCTAATGACTTCATCTTAATGACATAGGCTTCAAGATCACCTTTAGGATTTTTGATACATGCGTGAAAATGATAATCAATGACACTTTTTTTTGCCAATGCTAATCTTTCATTAAAAGATCTTTCTAATTCTATGACACTATCTGTTGGTTCTAAGAAATCAACATAGGATGTAAAACCGCCATAAAGTGCAGCTAGGCTACCTGTATAAAAATCATCAACAGATTTGATAAAGCCTAAATCTAATTCAAAATGAACATGTGGATCAATCATGCCCGGAAGCACTTCTAACCCTTTAGCATCAATGATCTCACTTGCAGCAAAAAGTGTATCACTGATTAAAGCGATTTTTTCAGCTTCGATATAAACATTTGTATATCGAAATGATTGATTGATATATACTTTTCCATTGATTATTGCTTTATCATACATCATTGACTCCTATCTAGATACGATCATAACCTTTGCATCTGTTAGATTATAATGGGTTTTGACTTGCTCTAAAATGTCTGATCTTACGGTAATGATTAAATCTAATTTCGATTCAATTAACTTTTTTAAAATACGATCATATCCATATCCTTTAAGTTCAAACATGCCTATTTCATCTAAATAGATGGGTTCAACTCTTTCTTCTATCATCTTTTCTAGAGCTTTTTCTACCCAACTTAATGTAAATAGATTAATTAAATAAGGTCCTATTTTACCTGCACTTATAAAACTTTCTAAATAATAGTCTTTATGAAGCAGTAAAAGTTTTTGTTCTTGAGTTTTCAATCTAGTCGCAACAAAACTATGAACCTTTTGCCCGTCCATTTTTTTAACAGCAATAAAGCCATCGCCTTTTTTGTTTTCATGGAAAAGGCGCTTTAAAGCCGTTGTCTTACCTTCATTTATTTTCCCAGTAACGATTGTTATCATCAATGTTCTCCCTCATATGCTTTTGACCTTTTTTATTATTGTGAATAGCTAATATTTCAGATGCAATTGAAATTGCGATATCTTCTGGTGCTCCACCACCTAAGTCAAGCCCTATTGGTGAATAAAAATTCTTTAAGTTAACATTGCTTCCAAACTTCTTATATGTCTCATCTAAATATAGTTTAAGTTTTTCCACTGAACAAAGCATCCCAATGTATTTAGGATTTAACTTTAACTCTAATATTTTATTAATCACATGATAATCATATGTATGTGATGGTGTGCAAACCACCACAAAACTATTTTCTTTAATTCCTTTTTCTTCAATGAAATCAGCAAACTGCTGATTGATAATCACATCTCCACCTTTAAAGCCATCTATAATTTCTTTTCTTTCATCAATGACTGTGATATGAAAATTCAAAGGTTTTAAAACAGAAACTAATGCTTGCCCGACATGACCACCACCAAATATATAAACAAAATTCTTAACTCCTAAAAATTCATAAAATAATGTAACAATTCCCCCACAAACCATGGGTAATGTTTTTGTCTCAGGGATAACATTTCCTTTATCAAGTAAATATTTTTCAGTTAAATGCGTTCTTGATTTAAGAAGCTTTTTCGCTTTTTCAATTGCATAATGTTCTAATGCTCCCCCACCAACCGTACCGAAAAATTCACCTGTCTCAATAACAAGTAACTTCTTACCTACCTCAACAGGACCTTCACCTTCTTTTTGGATTGCGGTTACTAAAACCATATCAATGCCTTTGGCTTGGTTATCGACAATCTTCGAAAATAAATCAATCATCTCATCATCTCTTTTCTGTTAGGTGATTTTATATTTATAAGAATATTGTTAGAATAACTGCGAAAACAAATGTCGATACTGACCATACTGCGTTTAATCTAAAACTAAATGTGACTTTTTGTTTGATAGCACTATAGATCATATGAATGACACCTAAAACAAGTGCTTCCATAATTCCTAGTATCAAAACAAACTCAAACATACTAGAAAGATTTGCTAGTTGTGGAAATCTAAAGTCAGTTAATGCATGATTAATCGCGATATTTCCTAAAAATAAGATTCTCCATGAAATCCCTACTAAAGCGATGCTTGTAAGCACTGTAGGCATACTATTTTTCTTAAATAGTGGAACAAAAACTGCAAGAACAAAAGATTGTAACATCATCGCAATCATTGGATTATAAGTCTTTATAGCAGGTAAGCCTGGCATAAAGAGATTAATAGACTTAATGGTTGCTGCGATAGCCGCAACATAAATCATGGATGATCTAGATTTCGTATTTTGATAAGTAATCATCATCAAAGCTGCTGCTATTGGAAACATCACACTACCAGATACTAGTGGAGGTAAGAATTGTAAGACATAGCCAACAGTTGCTTCTAAGATCCCCCAAATAGCCCCAAAAAATAATACGTAAATCCAAATGTTTTTAGTTTTCATTATTTTCTATTCTCCTTTTGTTTAAGCTCTAACATACCTTGATATATTTTTTCAGCAGTTATCGGTAATTTTGTGATTCTAACACCAGTTGCATTAAAGACTGCATTCGCTAAAGCTGCAGGCGGTGTATCTATACCGATTTCTCCAACTGATTTTGCACCAAATGGACCTGATTCTTCATAGCTTATCGCAAATTCAGTTGTTAATTTATGAATGGTTTTTGTTGTTGGAATCGTATAACTTAAAAATCCATTAGATATGAGACTACCTTTACTACTATATTTAACATCTTCATAGCCAGCCATACCTAATCCTTGAACAATCCCACCTTCAACTTGTCCTTGGGCAAGTTTAGGGTTGATTGGTGTTCCACAATCAACGACACTAACATAATCTAAAACTTTATATTCAAATGTTTCTTTATCAATTTCAATTTCAATGAAACCTGCCATAAATGGTGGAGGTGATTTTGTTCCTACATAACTTCCGGTTGCTGTTAATTGCTTTTGATCTTCGTTATAGGTTAATCTATTCCCTAATTCTGAAAGTGAAATCTCTTCTTTTTCAGATGTAAAAGTAACGCCATCAAACACAACATCATCGATATCACATTTGAGTACATGTGCCGCTTCTTTTAAGAGCATTTTTTTCATGATTTGAGCTGCATTTAATACTGCATTACCAGAAACATATGTAGTACTTGAAGCATAAGCACCCGTATCAAAAGGTGTTAGGTCAGAATCTGATGAATAAACTATAACTTTATCAACTGTTGTCATCAATTCCTCAGCAGCTATTTGAGCTAAGATGGTATCACTGCCTTGTCCAATATCAGTTGCTCCAACCATAAGGTTATAAAAACCATCATCATTAAATTTGATTGTTGCCCCACCCATATCGATATAAGGTATTCCACTACCTTGCATTGCAAGTGCCATACCTACTGATCTTATTTTTGTATCACTTACCTCAATTTTTGGATATTTTTGTTTCCAATTGATTAATTCCATCCCTCTTTTAACACAAAAATCTAATTTACATGTTTCCATGTTCATTGCGGTACCT
>CAYJDZ010000041.1:3399-4734 GCA_964368955.1 uncultured Mariniplasma sp. | reverse complement strand
ATTGCTTTTTCAAAATCAAGTATGGGTTCTAATATTTCATATTCAACATCGATTAAGCTTAGCGCTTTTGTCGCAATTGCTTCGCTTACAGCGGCAACGCACGCAACTTCATCTCCAACATAACGAACATATTCATCTAAAACAAACTTATCATGGGGTGATGGTTCAGGATATCCTTGACCAGCACGTGTAAATGATTTCCTTGGAACATCATGGTGTGTTAAAACAAGTTCCACACCATTTAGAGCTTGTGCTTTAGAAACGTTGATTGACTTAATTTTTGCAAATGCATGGGGACTTCTAAGAATCTTTATAATGAGTGAATTTGGATCAGCTAAATCATCCGTGAAAGCTGGTCTGCCCATCATAATCCCTTTGCCATCTATCGAAGGTGTCTTTTGATTAACGACTTTCATTTTTTCACCTCCAAATAACTTTTTATTGCCTTGAATTGTGCTTGGTATCCAGTACATCTACATAAATTACCAACCATATAATCTTTGATCTCATCATCAGTTGGATTTTTTAATTCATTTTTAAGAGCATAGACAGTCAGTGCCATTCCAGTATTACAAAAACCACATTGATCAGCACCTTCATCTCCAAATAAAACACTAATTTCTTCAACTTCTTTTTGGAGACCTTCAACAGTAGTGATTATATGACCATCTGCTCTTAGCGATAAAACAGAACAAGATAAAACAGGTTTCCCATCCATTAAGACTGTACAAACACCACATGATGAATCATTACATCCATTTTTAACACTTGTGATATGATTATTTCTTAATGTTTCAAGTAGATATTCATTGGGTGATACTTCAAACTCACGGTCTCTACCATTTAAATTAATTTTTATTTTCATTTAAATGTTACCTCCTTGATTCCTCTTTTAACATATGTTTTCGCTAAGACTTTTCGATAGGCTTCGCTTCCTGACTTATTAGATCCGAGTTTCACCGTATTTAAGACAAATTCAGCTACTTCGTCAAGAACTTCTTCTGTAATTTTTTTATTTTTATTTAAAAATTCTGATGCTTCATGAGAAAGCATCGCAACACTCGGACGAGAACCAACGGCTATTTGATAGCTGTTATGTTCTTGGTAGATCGCAACATTTAGAATCGCAAACTCAAGTGTTGTCCCTGATACCTTCTTAAAAAATCCTTTACCTGGACTTTTTTGGATGATGATATGTGTTAAAATATCTGTCATTTTTCCTTTAGCATTCAAAAAGTTTTCTAGACTCATTTCTTTTTTTGGAAAAAAGACGAGTTTAACATCTAAGGTTAAAAGTGCCGTAATGACATCAGAAAATGCATATCTTCCTGCAAT
>CAYJDZ010000041.1:0-3299 GCA_964368955.1 uncultured Mariniplasma sp. | reverse complement strand
AATTGAATTTTTAGGATTCTCTTTAAGCATTTGATAAGCTTCTTCAAGTGATTTTGCTTTATAATACTGATTAATATCCATTTTTTTCTTCCTTTCTCATTGGTTTTCAAGTTTTAAATAATCTTCAATTGTATCAATATCTATTAAGATATTCGGATCTGTTGTCTCCATAATTTCTAAATCATGTTTATTTCTAAACGCTCTCAAATTAGATGTTGAAGGTTCATCCATAAGTGGTTTAATTAAATGCTTTCCAATAAAAAGTGGATGGCCCTTTCTACCCTTATAGCTAGGGACTCTCATTTCTTTAGTTCCTTTGAGTAATTTTTCATAAGTTAAAGGTTCAACAAATGGACAATCACCAGGTAAGACAAAAAAATCACTTGAGACGTTTTGTGCTCCTTTTTGAATAGAGCTAAACATGCCTAGATCATAGTTTATATTTTCGATGCAAGTAACATTTTTATATCCCTTTAACGCATCCTTAATTTCTTGATGATAATGTCCAGTAACAACAAAAATATGGCAGACAAAAGGTGTCATACCATCGATTGAATGATAGATTAGTGGCTTTTCTTTGAACATTAAAAGCATTTTGTTTCTTTTCACACGACTAGAATATCCGGCTGCTAAAACGATTCCATCTGCCATATGGAACTCCTCAAGCTTTATATTAAAATGGGTTTTACTTTTAACCCAGCTTGTTTCGCAATTGATATATCTTATGAATTAACTTTCTCTGCATTATCTTTACTCATATCATAGCATTAAATTATAAAATAAACAACACTTTTTTTCAAGTAGCCCTTGAATAAGTTAAGTGTTTTCATGGTATCATGTTGATGATTTTTTTGATCTACATTAAAGGGTTATTTCAAACCAATACTCACATCATCTAAATGGATAAAAACTCATATTGCCATCCTATATAAAAAAAGTTAACAACACAATCATGCTGCTAACCTAGTATCAATATTATATTTAGTTATCATAGAATAAGGAAATCTATTATTCTAGTTTATTTTATTAATTCTTATTAGTTTAATAGTCAATCTCAATTTGATGAAGATTTTCTAAATGGTTTATGAAGCTATCCTTGTACTTCCACGTACAATCAATTTACATTCAACCAGTTTTGACTCAGTTGTCCTAGTGTTCGCCAAAATATCTTTCATAACAAGCGTGGCAGCAAGCTCCCCTTTTTTAGAAATAAATTGTCTAATTGTCGTTAACCCTGGAGATGTAAAAGATGCTGCTTGAATATCATCAAATCCTACGATTGACAATTCATCGGGTATTTTTTTACCTGCATCCTGACACGTTTTCATAATCCCTAAAGCTACGATATCAGCATCAACAACCAATGCGGTCAGTCCTAGTTTATCACTCATTAATTGATTTGCTAAATTAACTCCACCTTCAAATGTCGTTAATGTTTCAAATATATAATCATGATTGATCTTTAAGTTTGCTTCTATCATTGCCTTACCATACCCTAAATACCGAGTATTATGAATAGGTGATTGCTTGATTGACCCACCTACAAATCCAATTGTTTTATGTCCCAAATCTATTAAGTGTTTGGTTGCTAAATAAGATCCTTCTGCATCATCGGTATTGACTGAGTGGAAATCATTTGAGTATGATTCATAAACGTCAGTTAAAACAGTTGGTATGTTTAATTGTTTTACTTCTTGATAAATGTCAGGAGGATAAGAACCTAAAAGAATAATGCCATCTAAACCTCTACTTTGAATCCAGTTCTTATATTTACCTTTAACTTGTATACCTGATAATAATATATCATACCCATATGATGAAACTACTTTATGAATTTCACCCAAATACTCAGCGAAAAAAGGGTTGGTCTCAAGTAGAGAACCAGTCGTATCAGATGGTGCAATCAAAGGTAGAGTTACACCGATTAACTTAGTCTTTCCATTAGATAGCGATCTTGCATTAATGCTAGGTATGTAATCCAAATCATTCATAATTTGTTTTACTCTTTGTTTGGTTTTTTCTGAAACCTTCCCTAAATCATTAATTACATAAGATACAGTTGCAGTTGAAACACCTGCTATCCGTGCAATTTCAGCTATATTCGTTTTTTTTGCCATATTCTACTTCATCCCCTAAATCTATATTACCCATATTATACACTTAAATGATTGATAATAAGCCTGTAATTTCATCTAATCTATAATCAGCATGAATAGATTTTGTTGCATCTGAAATAGCTATAGCAACCATATGTGCATTTTTGGCAGCTTGAATACCTGCTTCAGCATCTTCAACAACTGCGCAAAAACTTGGATCTATACCTAACTTTTCAGCAGCTTTTAAAAATACATCTGGTGATGGTTTTGAATTGATAACATCATTACCATCAGCAATTGCATCAAAGCTATTTTCTAAACCTATTCGTTTCAAAATAATAGGTGCATTTTTTGAAGATGAACCAATAGCAATTTTGATGCCTTTACTTTTGAGTTGCTCTAAAACAAATAAGACTCCTGGCAGTATTTGTTTTTCATTGAGATGTTTTAATAACTCCAAATAATGACTATTTTTTAATGTTGCGAGTTTGATTTTTTGATCATCATCATAAACTTTTGTTGATTGCTCTAAAATAATATCCAAAGATTCTAAACGGGATACGCCTCGTAATCGATTATTAATCTTTCGATTAAATTTTATCCCCTCTTGATCAGCTATATGCTTCCATGCTAAATAATGCAGTTCGTCAGTTTTAACGATGACTCCATCCAAATCAAATATAATTGCTTGAATCATCTTAATCGCTCCTTAATTTCAGATTTGTTTTTTGATACTTTTATGTGATATGTTTTCCCTAAATGTTTGATATTAAACTCTATCGATGAAATAGATTTTGGCAACCTAGGATTAACTTTGATTTGATCATTAATCTCTAATCCTGAAAATCCATAAATAGCGGTTAAATAGGCTCCACCTGAGGCTGCTGGGTGAGTTCCACCAATATAAATGCCACCAGCATACTCTTTAGATTCACCTGTTAAATCAACTGTAGCAGACTTCATGAATAGAGGGTATGCATATTCAGGATTATCAATCAAGCAAGCGATAAGGGCATACATACTTGAAGAAAGAGATGAGCCGTGTTCTGTTCTTGGCTCATAGAATGCCCAATTATTTTTCATTACTGAAAGATTATAGTTTTCTCTAAATAGGTAGAGCATTGTGATTACATCTGCTTGTTTAATAATTTGTGTGTCTCCTGCTAATCCAGATCCCCCTAAATATTCATTAGGGTGTAATTT
>CAYJDZ010000040.1:0-10247 GCA_964368955.1 uncultured Mariniplasma sp. | reverse complement strand
AAATAATAGATCCTTCATATTGAATGAATAGGTTTGATACAATCGTATCAGGCCTTTTTTTATGTAAATACGGCTACAGAGCCATCATTACACTTAAATATGAAAAATCTAAAGAGAATAAGTTTGTAAAAGTTGTGTTTTTTTGGTTTTAATACGGTTGTGATTAACAATTTAACGATTAGGCAACAATTTACACTATTTTCTTACAATTTAACGATTAGCTTACAATTTACACTATTACATATAAAATACGCGCGAAAACATTTAAAACATGTAAAATATACAATTAAAACATTATTTGGTATTATAATACTAAAAAGTGTTGACAATGTATATTTCGTGTGTTATTCTATAATTGAAGCAAACCAACGGAGGTGTTTTGTATGAATAATAAAGTGTGGAAAATTATAAATTTAATAAGAGGATTTGGTGGCGGCCCTGAAGAAGTAGTAGATTCAATGTATAGAACTCTGAAGATGGCCGAGCTTGGATATACTGGATCTGAACCAGAAGATGTGCTTTACAATGATATGTTAGTTAAAGTACAAGGATTAAAAGTATATCAAGGTAATTCGAGAATATTTTATGAAACCTTTAATTTGTTAAATCAATTAACTGTTGAAGGTTATTTTGTCATACTGGATAAAGTAAATGAGGCATTAGGTAGAAGGTCAGGATATTCTGTTGTACCTGAAGAAATAAGCAATGTAATGTTTTCAGATATAAGTAATGACGTTAATACTGTTTTTGTTCCAGACTGGGAGAAGTTTAGTTATTCTTTATATAAAACAGTGGAAAAGAACTCTAATGTTCAATTCTATACCTCTTCCTACTCTAAAGAACTACAAGAATTAATGAAATTATTATTTAAAGGAATGAACATTGAACTTATTAATCATGAATATTATAAAGAAGATTTTGTTTTGAGAAAATTTGATAGAATCATTAGTTTCCCAGTGATTGGTGCGAGAGGACTAGAAGGTGATGGTAATTTTATAAGCAGTGACTCGGCCCTTATTGCTGCTCAAAACTTACTTTATCATTTAAACACTGATGGTAAACTATCGATAATTTTACCTGCTAAAGTTACATTTGGAGGTGGAGACTCAATTCAATTCAGAGAATATATTAATCAAAATTACAAGATAAATTCTATTTCTTCATTGCCAAATAGGACATTTTATCCACTTATGTCTATAAATACTTATTTGTTTAATTTATCAAATGGAACTACAGAAGATATTTTAATTAGCAAGTATTCATTAGGTAAGGAAATACATCTTAAAGATAAAAATAAAAAACTTATATTTGCTGAGGAGTTTCAAGAATTGAATGATTGGTTTATTGATGTTGTTTTCAGTGACGATTTTGAAGAGTTATCAGAATATAGAGATTCAAATATTAAGAAAGAAAAACTAAAAAATGTTTCTCAAGTATTTCGTGGAAGAGCTGTATCAAGAAAAGTTCATGATGGAAATATATCTGTAATCAATATTTCTGATATTACCGAATACGGAATTAATTACGATTCTTTAGATACAATTCAAGAAGAGTACAGAAAAATTGATAGATACGTTCTTGAAGAGGGAGACGTTCTAATTACTTCAAGAGGAACTAATGTCAAAGTAGCAGTATTTGATGGTTATGAAGATAAAACCTATATTCCATCATCAAATATAAACGTTGTAAGAACAGACTCTAAAATATTAAAAGGATCTTATTTGAAATTATTCTTAGAATCCGAAATTGGTATTAAACTTCTTCAAAGTATTCAACGTGGAGCAACAGTTGTAAATATAAATTATCAAGACATAAATATGCTTGAGGTTCCAATCCCAACAATACAGGAACAAGATGAAATTATTTCAAAATATGAAATTGCTTTAAATAAATATTTAGATGTTGTTAATAAAGCTGAAGAAGAATGGAATAAAGTAAAAAATGAAATCCATAGAAATTTATATTAGGAGGCAAAAATGTTAGGAGCAATAATTGGAGATTTGGTTGGTTCAAAATACGAATTTGATAATATAAAAACTAAGGAGTTTGAATTTTTAACATATAGGAACTTTGTTACAGATGATACAATAATGACTTTAGCTGTTGCTAAAGCTTTGTTAAATAGCAAAAACGATTATAGTGATTTAGAAGATCAAACTATAAAATATTTAAGAGAGTTAGGAAGAGACTATCCTGATGCAAGTTATGGAGTTAAATTTAGAGAGTGGCTATATTTAGATGAACCAAAGCCATATAATAGCTATGGGAATGGTGCACCAATGCGTGTTAGCGGATGTGGAATCATAGCTAAAACTTTAGAAGAAGCTAAAATGTTATCAAAAAAAGTAACCAAAGTCACGCATAATCACCCAGAAGGATTGAAAGGCGCAGAAGCTGTTGCAGTTGCTATATTTTTAGCCAAAAGCGGCTACAATATGCTTGAGATTAGAGATCATATTAATGAAAATTATTATAAAATGAATTTTAAACTTAAAGATATAAGAGAGAGTTATGAATTTAATGAAAGTAGTCAAGAGACCGTACCTCAAGCTATAGAAGCATTTTTAGAATCTAAATCGTTTGAAGATGCAATTAGAAATGCTATATCCATTGGTGGTGACAGTGATACATTGGCAGCTATCACCGGCAGTATAGCCAGTGCTTATTATGGGGTTCCGCTTGAAATTAGAAAGCATGCTATAACCTTTTTAGATGAAAAGTTGCTAAGAATACTTATTGAGTTTGAAAACAAATATTCGCCTTCAGTTGAAAAACAAACTGAATCAGGAGTAATTAATATAAATGTAAAAAATGAAAAAATACAAACAGGAGGTAGAGCCAAAATGATTGAGAAAATAATAAATAAAGCAAATAGTGATTTAGAAGATATTAACGGAACAGAAGAAGAGACGTCCAGTCAAAAATTATTTAATCATTTGTTTGAGTCTTGTAATATACTAAGAGGTCCAATAAATCAGGACGAATATAAGAGTTATGTTACGCCACTGTTGTTCTTCAAAAGAATTTCTGATGTGTATGATGAAGAAACGGAAGCGGCTTTAGAAAAATCTGGTGGAGATCTTGAATTCGCTAGTTTTGCAGAAAATCATAGTTTTGTTATACCAGAAGGATGTCATTGGAGTGATGTCAGAAACACAAGTGAAAATGTGGGAACTGCAATTGTTAATGCAATGAGTGGAATTGAACGAGCTAATCCAGAAAATTTAAGCGGAGTTTTCAGTAGTTTTGATGATGCTTCATGGACTGATAAGACAAAATTAACTGATGAAAGATTAAAAGACCTTATAGAACATATGTCTTCAATAAAAGTAGGGAATAATAACTACTCTTCGGATGTAATGGGAGATGCATACGAGTATCTAATTAAAAAATTTGCTGATTTATCTAAAGCTAATGCAGGAGAATTTTATACACCGCGTTCTATAGTGAGATTATTAGTAAAACTTGTTGATCCGAAGGACGGAGAAGACGTTTATGATCCAGCATGTGGTACAGGCGGTATGCTGATTGAAGCAATGAGACATATTAAAGACAAAAGATATATTTATGGGCATTTTTTTGGCCAAGAAAAAAACTTAGCTACTTCCGCGATAGCTAGAATGAATTTATTTTTGCATGGAGCAAGAGATTTTAAAATTTTACAAGGCGACACTTTACTTTCACCTAAGTTTATAAAAAATGGGCAGATTCAAAAGTTTGATTGCGTAATAGCTAACCCACCTTTTAGTTTAAATAAATGGGGATCTGATTTTTTCGAAACTGATCCGTATGGTAGAAATATATGGGGTACACCAGGAGATTCAATAGCAGATTTTGCATGGATACAACATATGGTCCAATCTACTAATAAAAATGGTAGAGTGGCGGTAATATTACCTCAAGGTGTTTTATTTAGAGGTAACAGAGAAGCTGATATGCGAGAAAAGCTTGTAAAATCAGATTTAATTGAAAGCATAATTACATTAGTTCCAGGAGTGTTTTATTCAACAGGTATAAGTGCTTGTGTTTTGCTTCTAAATAAAAATAAATCTAATAGTCATAAAGGAAAAGTTGCCTTTATTGATGGATCGAAAATATATACACCACAACGAGCACAAAATATTATGACAGACCATAACGTTGATGAAATTTATACTCTCTATAAAAATTACGAGAATGTTAAAGAGAAGTGTAGTATTGCTACCATAGAGGAAATTGAATCAAATAAATTTATATTAAAACCAAATTTATATATAGAAAGAAAAGAAATAGAGAGAATTGATCCAAATGAAGTGAAGCTTCAATACATGGAGTCGGTTCAAAATGTTTTAGAAACAGAAAACGCATTAAAAAGCATATTGGAAAAAGGGGGATATTTAGATGACTAAAAGAATTAAACAGGAAGAATTAGAAAAATATTTATGGCATTCAGCAACTCTGTTGAGATCAAGCATAGATGCTGGGGCGTATAAACAATATATATTCCCATTACTATTCTTTAAAAGAATATGCGATGTATATGACGAAGAATCAGAAGACATTATAAAAAAATATGGTGAAGATGCAAAAGAATTTAAAGAAGATGAAATACACACATTCACTGTTCCAAAGGGTCATCATTGGAGAGATGTAAGAAACACCACTGCAGACCTAGGGAAGGCTATAGTAAAGGCTTTTAGAAGTATAGAAAAATCAAATAGTGACAAATTGACAGGTGTTTTTGGAAATGCAGCCTGGACAAATAAAAACAGATTACCGGACAGTTTACTAAAAGATTTAATTGAACATTTTAGTACTCAAACATTATCATTAAAAAATTGGCCTGAAGATGAGTTAGGTCAAGGTTATGAGTATTTAATTAAAAAATTTGCTGATGACAGTGGTCACACTGCACAAGAGTTTTATACGAATAGAACAGTCGTTCATCTAATGACTGAAATACTTAAACCAAAATCTGGTGAATCAATATATGATCCCACATGTGGTAGTGCCGGAATGTTAATTTCATCTATTGCTCATTTGAAAAATAAAAAAATGGAATGGAGAAATGTTTCAGTTTATGGTCAGGAAATTAATGCATTAACATCTTCTATAGCAAGAATGAATTTGTTTTTACATGGAGTTAAAGATTTCCACATAGCTAATGATGATATATTATCCGCTCCGGCTTTTATAGAGGGTGGACAATTAAAACAATTTGATATGGTTGTAGCAAATCCACCTTATTCTATTAGCCAATGGGATAGGAAGGCTTTTGAATCAGATAAATACGGTCGTAATTTTTTAGGACTTCCACCTCAAGGAAGAGCAGACTATGCATTTATCCAGCATATATTAAAAAGCATGGATGATAAAACAGGGAGAAGTGCTATTTTATTACCTCATGGAATCTTATTTAGAAATGAAGAAAGTTCTATGAGAGAAAAACTTGTTAAAAGCGACTTAATAGAAGCAGTAATAGGTTTAGGTAAAAATTTATTCTATAACAGTCCTATGGAATCTTGTATCTTAATTTGTAGAACTAATAAACCAAACAAAAGAAAAGGTAAAATATTATTTGTAAACGCTAAAGATGAAGTAAGTAGAGTTGATAATTTTAGTTTTTTAGAAGACAGTCATATTGAAAAAATTGTTAATGCTTATAATTCATTTTCTTCAGATAATGAATTTTCTAAAACTGTGACTATAAAAGATATTGAGGAAAACGACTATAAATTAAGCATTCCTTTATATCTAAGCTCAGATATAAAGTGGAATCCATCGAATGATGATCAGGATATTATAGATTATTATTCTGACTGGTTGGTCTTATCTTCAGATGTAAAAGAATCAATAGCAAAAATAGAGTCTATTATAGGAGGAGAAAATGAAGAAGAAATATAAATTTTCAGAGATTGCATTTAATAAAACTAAAAAAAGAGTTCCTACTGTAGAAGAATATAAGACCTATGTTGGACTGGAACACATGGACACAGGAAATGTAAATATAACAAGATGGGGTAGTGATGTTCCAATTATAGGTGAAAAACTAATTATGGAAAAAGGTGATTTATTACTTGGAAAACGAAATGCTTATTTGAGAAGAGCTGCTGTAGCTCCACATGATGGCTTATTTTCAGCACACGGTATGGTTTTAAATCCTAATACTGAAGTGATAGATAGAGACTTTTTTGTATTATTTATGGCTTCTGATTATTTCTTTGATGAGGCAATTAGGATTTCAGTTGGATCATTATCACCAACAATTAATTGGAGAGATTTAAAAGATTTAGAATTTGAATTACCATCTTTAGAGAGACAAAAAGAACTGTCAAAAGTATTGTGGCAGATAAATGATACTATGGATTCTTATAGAGACTTAATAAAGAGTAGTGAGGAATTAATAATCGCTAGATATGTTGAGTTGTTTGATAATGAAAATTATGATGACATATTACTCTCTGAATTATTAGACTATGAGCAACCAACTAAATATATTGTAAAATCAACTCAGTATAATGATAAGTTTGAGACACCTGTTTTAACACCTGGAAAAACATTTATATTGGGATATACAGATGAAACAGAAGGAATATA
Organism: uncultured Mariniplasma sp.; assembly: GCA_964368955.1. Classification (GTDB taxonomy): domain Bacteria; phylum Bacillota_I; class Bacilli_A; order Acholeplasmatales; family Acholeplasmataceae; genus Mariniplasma. The sequence goes on along the minus strand of CAYJDZ010000040.1, from coordinate 3,671 downwards.
TTATGGGTCACAAAGTCCGACAATTATTTTTGATGACTTTACAACGGCTTCCAGATTTGTAGATTTTAATTTTAAAGTTAAGTCTTCAGCAATGAAGTTGATACATTTAAAAAATAAAGAAGATTCGATTCTATTTTATTTCTATGCAATAAAAAATATTCATTTTGTTCCAACAAATCATCAACGACATTGGATTTCGATTTATTCGAAATTAAAAATAAAAAAAGTTCCTATAAATGAACAGAAAGATTTTGAAAGATTTATTTTAGAGGTTGAAAAGTCTATTAAAACACTTGAATCATCAATAGACAAATTAAAACAGTTATATCGAAGAATAATTACAAGTATGTAAAAGGAGGAAAAACATGGCAATATTCAACGAAGACAACACAATAGAACAAATGACTTTATCTACATTAATTGAAAACGGATGGAAGTACATAGAACCACAAAATTTGGATCGTGATTTTTCAGATGTGATGGTAGAGTCAATGGTCAAAGATGCTTTGATTAGGTTAAATCCTGAAATAGAAAAAGACCCATCAAAAGCAGATGAAGTTATTTATAAGCTTAGGACCCTTATAAATAGTGTTCAGGCACATAATTTAGTTACACAAAATGAAATATTTAAGAAATGGATTTTTGAAGAAAATTCATATCCATTCGGCAAAGATGGAAGAATGATTCCAGTTAAATTTTTTGGAACAATAAATAAAGAAGACTTATCCTTAAATGAATACGTAGTAACTAATCAGTGGGCTTATCCAAGTGAAGAAGGCGGTAAGAGACTTGATATCGTACTTTTAATTAATGGATTCCCTGTTTCTATTGGTGAATTTAAAACACCTGTTAGGAGTGCCATAACATGGATAGATGCAGCTTCAGATATTTTAAGCTATGAAAAATCTATACCTCAGATGTTTGTAACTAATGTATTTAACTTTGCTACAGAAGGTAAATCTTACAGATATGGTGCGGTTAATACACCTTTAAATCTTTGGGGGCCATGGCATACTGAAAATCATAAAACTGAGGGAAGTTTATCTGATGTGAGAGTTAGTGTGCAAGACATGATTAAACCATCTACTATAATGGATATATTCCAATTTTTCACTCTGTTCGCTACAGATAAAAAATACAGAAAATACAAAATAATTTGTAGATATCAACAATATGAAGGAGCTAATCTGATAGTCGAAAGAGTACTAAGTGGATATCCTAAAAAAGGGTTAATATGGCACTTTCAAGGTTCAGGTAAATCATTATTAATGGTTTTTGCAGCACAAAAATTAAGGATGATACCAGAACTTAAAAATCCAACAGTGGTTATTGTTGATGATAGGATTGATTTAGAAACACAAATAACAGCAACATTCAACGCTTCAGATATACCTAATTTAGAAAGTGCAGGATCTAAAGAAGAGCTTATGACCTTTTTTAGAGGTGACATGAGAAAAATACTTATCACAACTATCTTTAAATTTGGTGAAGTAGAAGAGGAACTAAATCCTAGAGATAATATAATTGTAATGGTTGACGAAGCACATAGAACCCAAGAAGGTAATTTAGGTGAAAGAATGAGACTTGCATTGCCTAATGCTTTCTTCTTTGGTCTAACAGGAACACCTATAAATAGAGTAGATAGAAACACATTTTTAACTTTTGGTGCAGATGAAGATCGAACAGGATATTTAAGTAAATATTCATTCTCAGACTCGATTAGAGATAATGCAACGTTACCCTTAAAATTTGAACCAGTGCCAATTGAATTACACGTAGATAAAGACAAATTGGATGAAGAATTTGATTTGTTAACTGAAGGTTTAACCGATGAACAAAGAGCTGAATTATCAAAACGTGTAAATATAAAAGCGATATTTTATGATGAAGATAGAATAAGAAAAGTTTGTGAACACATTGTAAAACATTACAGAGAAAAAATTCAACCTAACGGATATAAAGGTCAAATTGTTTGTTACGATAGAGAAACTTGTGTCCGCTATAAAGAAGTTCTTGATGAGTTAATGAGTGAGAATGAGACAGCGGTAGTTATAGACACTAATAACGACAAAGAAGACAGATTTAAACCATTTAGAAGAGATAGAGATCAAGAAGCAAGACTACTTGATGAGTTTAGGGATCCAAAGAATCCATTAAAGTTAGTTATTGTAACTTCTAAGTTGCTTACAGGTTTTGATGCACCTATCTTACAAGTAATGTATCTTGATAAAACAATGAAAGATCATACATTACTACAAGCGATCACTAGAACCAATAGAACTTTTGATGATGGGAAGACTCATGGTTTGATTGTAGATTATATAGGTATTTTTGATAATGTTGCACGAGCACTTGATTTTGATGAAAAATCAATGAAGAAGATAATTTCAAATATAAATGATGTTAAGAAACAACTACCAGCACTTTTAAAGAAATCATTAAGTTATTTTTTAGGTGTTGATAGAACAGTGACTGGTTGGGAAGGTTTAATGGCAGCACAAGAATGTTTGCCAACAAATAAAGATAAAGATGCGTTTGCTGCAGATTATAGAGTTCTAAACAAAGCATGGAATGCATTATCACCAGATGAATTATTAATTCCTTTTAGAACAGATTATCAATGGCTATCAAAGGTTTATGAATCAGTTAAACCAACTGATGGATCAGGTAAATTGATATGGAGCACTTTAGGACCAAAAACAATAGAGTTAATACATAGCAATATTTCTGTTGGAGCTGTTCATGATGATGAAGAAATATTAACTTTAGATGCGGCATTGATAGATGACTTTATAGCTCAAAACGGAGATGTTAAAAAAGCAACTAAAAGAATAGAAATAAATCTTGTGGCTAAGATATTAAATCATGCAAATGAACCAAGATTTGTTAAGATTGGTGAAAAGTTAGAGGCTTTACGTGAAAAACACGAGAGAGGTTTAGTAACAAGTATTGAATTTCTAAAGCTTTTACTTGAGTTAGCAAAAGACGCTGCACAAGCTGAAAAGGAAGTTGTGCCAGAAGAAGAGATGGATAAAGGAATTGCTGCTTTAACTGAATTATTTAATAATGTTAAAAATAGAGCAACTCCAATCATTGTCGAACGAATAGTCAAAGACATTGACGACATCGTTAAAATTGTTAGATTTGATGGATGGCAAGGTACAACAGCAGGTAAACAAGAAGTTAAAAAAGCACTTAGAAGTGTTGTATGGATTAAATATAAGATTAAAGATGTAGATGTTTTTGATAAAGCATACAGATATATCGAACAATATTATTAATAAATAGGAGGAACTGTATGAAATTTGATTCAATTGAGCATTATATTCGAAATACAAAATATGATATACTTTTTAATGCAATCAATGAATATTATAATGAAAACAAAAATCATATGTATTTGACGTCATATACAGTTCCTTATCCTAATTCTATTAAGGTAAAAGAACTTTCAGTATTAAATGTTTATTTTAAAGATGACGTTTATAATGATATAGATGAATTCAAAATTATTCTTGAAGTAGATTTCCAGTTAGTAGGTACTGAGACAAACGACATAAAAAAGAGGAGTTTTATAGCAACTTGCTCAGGACTTATCAACGAAGGATTAGAACAATTTAATATTATTAAGATAGATAAATATATAAGAAGACCATATTTAGATAATGGTC
>CAYJDZ010000039.1:8942-10331 GCA_964368955.1 uncultured Mariniplasma sp. | reverse complement strand
GTGTTAAAGATGATCTTGATGAACTGAATTACTTATCAGGAAAAACTTTATCATATGTTAACTCTCAAGCACTAAAAGGCACGATGATGGCACATAAAGATGGACTAGTTCCAAACATGTTATTAACCATACCATCATTTGATAGTTATACATTTGGTTATCTTGTCTATTTCTTTGAAAAAGCATGTGCGATGAGTGCATATTTAATTGGGGTCAATCCATTTAATCAACCAGGCGTTGAAGCATATAAAGCAAATATGTTTGCTTTATTAGGAAAAAAAGGTTACGAACATATATTAAAGTAGGGGCATTATGAAGAAAAAAATAACGTATTCAGCAGAAGAAACAAAAAATTTAGGTTTTGAAATAGGATTATTACTAAAAGATGAACCACATGTGGTTATTTTACTTGATGGTGATTTAGGTTCAGGTAAAACAACACTTACACAAGGCATCGCCAAAGGTGTTGGTATTGAACAAATTGTAAATAGTCCAACATTCACCATATTAAAAAAATATGTCAGCAAAGATAGAAAAAGAAGAACATTATATCATTTAGATCTATATAGATTGTCTGATGTAGGTTCTGATTTTGATTTAGAAGAATATATTGATGGTCAAGGTATGGTCGTTGTAGAGTGGCCATTTCAAGTTGATGCACTTTTACCAAACGATTATTTACTCATTAAGATACGTAAAATTTCTGATGATCAAAGAGAATTCACTCTAGATTGTGTTGGATATCCTTGTAAAAGAGCGGTGGAATATATATGATAAAAAGATTAATATTTGATGTTTCAACAAGCGTGATGTTTGTTGGATACGCAAAAGATGATGTCCTAGCAGATTTTAGTATAAGAATTGCAAAAAGAGATCATGCTAAATATTTAGTAGATCGTATTGAACAAATGATCAAAAGAAATCGTTTAACTCTAGATAGTATTGATGAAATTATCATTGGTATTGGACCCGGTAGTTACACAGGGTTAAGAATTGCGGTTATGGTCGGTAAAATGCTTGCCTATACTAAAAATATCCCCTTAAGAACTGTAAGCAGTCTTTATTTTATGACGAGTGGTTATGAAGGTAGAGTCGCTGCTTTAATAGATGCAAGAAGAGGTTTTGTTTTCTCTGAGATTCATGAAGGTGATACTATATTACTTGAAGATGGATATAGAGACTTAACAGACTTAACAGATCTAGATTATTATAAAGGTGCACAAACGATTTTTATAGATGATAGAAGTTTTTTAGTTTCACCTAAGCGTATTGTTGATAAAAGCATATTAGTAGAAAATATTCATGACCTAGTTCCAAACTATCTAAGAAGAACGGAAGCCGAAAACCAACATGATCAGAAAAGCGGAAGTTAAAGATATATTTTATATT
>CAYJDZ010000039.1:0-8842 GCA_964368955.1 uncultured Mariniplasma sp. | reverse complement strand
CATATCCGCAAGAAATATTATGAAAATGAAGATGGATATGTCATGGTAAAAGAGGTAGAATAATGAACATATTAGCAGTAGAAAGTAGTTGTGATGAAACAAGCGTTGCCATTGTAAAAGATGGTAAGGAAGTTTTGAGTCACATTGTTTTATCACAAATTGATATTCATAAAGTGTTTGGTGGCGTTGTCCCTGAAATCGCATCAAGAAACCATGTTGTCCATATGACTAGAGTTTTTGATCAAGCTATCAAAGACTCAAAATTAGAAATCAAAGACATTGATTTGGTTGCAGTCACACAAGGTCCAGGACTCATTGGAAGCTTATTGGTAGGCATTAATGCAGCAACAGCTTTTGCGTTTGCACATTCAAAAAAAATAATTGGTGTCAATCATTTGATTGGGCATATTTATGCCGCTAATATTGAGCATGAAATTAAATTTCCTGCAGTGGCACTCCTTGTTAGTGGTGGACATACAGAACTTTTATATTTAAAAGATCATATGGATATAAAAATGCTAGGCACTACTTTGGATGATGCAGTTGGTGAAGCTTATGACAAAGTAGCAAGAACACTCGGCCTTGCTTATCCTGGTGGACCTGTTGTCGATAAACTTGCTGCTATCGGAGAAGAAACATACAAACTACCTAGACCTTATTTAGATAAAGAAGCATTTAACTTTAGCTTTTCAGGATTGAAAAGCGCGGTCATTAATTTAGTTCATAATGCACAGCAAAGAAATGAAGAGATTAGAGTTAATGATATGTGCAAGTCTTTTCAAGAAAGCGTACTAGATGTTTTAGTCAGTAAAACAAAATTGGCCGCAGAAAAATATAATGTAAATCAAATTATATTAGCGGGCGGGGTTGCAGCAAATAGGGGACTAAGAGCTAGAATTAAAGCAACAATTACAGATAAAGAAATCCTAATTCCAGATATGAAATACTGTACTGACAATGCAGCTATGATTGGTGCAGCGGCTTATTATCAATATAAAAAAGAAGGCGCACATCCTAATTATTTATTAGGGGGTCTATCCACTATTTCATTTGAAACAATGGAAGATGAAATATAATAACAAAAGCCATGAGAAATCTGATTTCTCACGGCTATTTTTTTACATATTTTATTTTATTTTTCTACTTGTTCTTTTTCAGGATAAATATCATTTATTCGATCATACTTTCGAGCACTTCGTTTTAAATAAATATTTTTTGTGAAATTAAAAAGTCTAGGAATCAAAGTCATCACGTCAAACAATAAGTCATAGATGAAATCGAAAACTTTATAAAGTGCTTCTTTAAAAGACATCTTATTTTTCATGTTTATCCTCATCTTAATATGTTTATTTGTTTGATTATATTGTATCATGAATAATTTTCAAAAATGAACAAATATGTCATAATAAAGCGTTCATATTGTATTTTTAATATAAATGTAATAATATATAGACAAATAAAGAGGTGATATGATGAAATTTCTATTTAAGATTTTAGTCTTGCCGATCTTAACCTTAGTTGCAATACCCCTTATCATGGCTATTATATTGTATAAGAGCGTTGATATTCCTGTTGATGATTTCACATCTGATGGTAACACAGTTTTATTAGCTGATATGATTACTGAAGAGATGGATTCTTTTTTAGAAACCAACGATGCTGAATCAGATATAACTTTAAGCATTACTCAAAAAGAAGCAAACCTATTGTTAAAAGAAACCTTCATAGGTATGAACGCAAACTACCAAGTAGATACCGCTGATCCTGATGATAAAAACTATGTTTTAAAAGAACCTATGTTTGGTTATCAAGGTAGCTGGGTAAGATTTGTTGAAGATAAAGTAGAAATAGAATCGGGCATTCACGTATTTATTTCTAGTTTCACATTTAAAACAAGACTCTTAATTACATTCAAACTAGAAGCTAGTACAGAAGAAATTGTTTTAACTCTAGATAAATTAACGATTGGCAACATGCCACTGGCATGGGCATTTGGTGTCGCTGATTGGGCGATGACTCAAATCACTGGAAATGATTTAGAAAAATTGATCAATGACCAATTAAATGGAATGGCTACGTTTGATCCTACAAAAAGAGAAATTAAAGTTAACGTTCAAACATTAGTCGATGCTCAGTTTAAAGATGACCCTCAACAAGGGGCTTTAATTAATTCTTTAATGGCATTTGTTGATGAAAACGAATTATTAGATATTAAATTTTCAGATGGTAGTTTTGATGCATCTCTAGCTTTAGGTAAAACAGTCGATAATTCTGTACCATTTCAATTATCCCCTGCACAAAGAATAGCAAATGATCAAGGCTTGCAATCTATGCTTGAAGCTAAAGCAACTGCAATTATTCTTTCTACATTAACAACTACAGGTAATCCCTTCATAGAATTTGATGAACTTACCTTAAATAGAGTCTTAGATTATATGTTAAAAGACCAACAAGTTTCACCAGGTGTGATTCAGCAGGTTACTTTATTTGAAGATTATCAGATGGAAGCATTTGTTCCTTATGTTACGATGACAAATAATGAGTTTGTTGTCAACATACCACTTAGAATTACATCTCTACTAGAACCTACTCATCAATTTAAAACGATTATAAAGATAGATGCAGTGCCTTCTATTTCTGGAAGCGATTTAGTGATTGAACTTAATGAATTGGTTGCTGGAACTGTATTTTTATCAAATGAGCACATCGCAAATATCTTAACAATGCTAGGTAATACGGATCTAATTGTTGATGGTAATATTGTTATTAAAGATTTTGACCAACAAATGAATCAAGCTGGTATGTCTATTGAAAGTGTTTCTATGATTAGTAATAAACTAAGAATGTATATTGAATTAAGTAGTTCAATTCCTCTAGGAGATATTCAAGACACAATTCAAGATGTATTGGATGCGATTGAAAACAATCCAAACTTACCACCAGAAGTTAATGAAGCAATTACAGATGTATTAGATGCCATAACCAACGGAGATCCAGAACAAGCAGTTGAAGACTTCTTAGAAACTCTAGAAGGTTTAACTGATGAAGAACAACAAGAAGTTTATGATGCTTTAGCAGATGAATTTGCAAATAGTCCTTATTCACTAGATGATATTTTAGGATTATTACCTTAAAAATAATTAACCACAAAAAGCCTAATCGAGTTTTATCGATTAGGCTTTTTTAAAAGGTTTAAAAAATGTTAAAATGAATTAAGGAGTAAAAGATTAAGCATACTAAGTCATAACTTACACGCTTTAATACTTTAATAACAATGATGAAAAAAGATTTTGTAAAAATAAATGAAGAAACGATGAATAGATGGGTTAAAGAAGGATGGGAGTGGGGAACTCCGATATCTCATCAGACTTTTTTAAATGCTAAAAAGGGAAAATGGGATGTCGTCCTAACTCCAAATAGGTCAGTCCCCAAAGACTGGTTTTTACCATTTAAAGACTCAAAAATATTAGGACTAGCAAGTGGAGGCGGTCAGCAAATGCCGATTTTTTCTGCACTTGGAGCAGTAACAACTATATTTGACCTATCAGATGAACAGTTGAATAGCGAAAAAATTGTTTCTGATAGAGAAGGCTATTTAATAAATATTGTTAAAGGCGATATGACACAAAGATTACCTTTTGAAGAGGAATCATTCGATTTAATCTTTCATCCGGTCTCAAATATATATGTCAAAGATATTAATCACGTATTTAAAGAATGTGCTCGCGTTTTAAAAAAAGGCGGACTTCTTTTATCAGGCTTAGATACGGGTATTAATTATATCTTTGATGAAACAGAAACGATGATTGTAAACAAACTCCCCTTTGATCCATTAGATAATGATGAGCACTATGATTTTTGTATAAAAAATGATGCAGGGATTCAGTTTTCTCATACAGTAGGTGAGCAAATAAAAGGACAGTTAGATGCTGGGTTAGAGATTTTAGACATCTATGATGATACAAATAACCAAGGCAGATTGGCTCTATATAATGTAGGGTCTTATATTGCGACTAAGGCTAGGAAAAAATAGATCATTAAATACTGCTTTAACTTGAGGTTTAACCTTTTTTATCATATAATATAGTAGACTTGAGGTGAGTTAAAAATGGAAAATCATTCAAACTTTATTAAAACCATTATAGAAACAGATTTAGCAAGTAAAAAACATGACGAAATCATCACTAGATTTCCACCCGAACCAAACGGACATCTCCACATAGGACATGCTCGAGCTATTGTTACTGACTTTGAAAGTGCAATCGCATATGGCGGATATACGAATCTTCGATTTGATGATACAAATCCAGTGAAAGAAGATGAAAGTTATGTTCAAGCAATTATCAAAGATATCAGATGGTTAGGCTATGAGCCTAAGCAAATTTTATTTGCGTCTGATTATTTTGATGAGATGTTTGATAGAGCAATTATTCTTATCAAAAAAGGATTAGCTTATGTTGACGATCAAAGTGCAGAAGAGATTCAAAATACAAGAGGCAATGTAAATCTTGCTGGCACACTTTCACCATATAGAGATAGAAGTGTTGAAGAAAACCTAAGACTTTTTGAAGAAATGAAAGCGGGCAAGTTTAAGGAAGGCGAATGTGTCTTGCGTGCAAAAATTGACATGGCGAGTCCTAATATGAACTTAAGAGATCCTGTCATTTATCGAATCAGTTTTGCATATCACCACAACACTAAATATAAATGGTGTATTTATCCGATGTATGATTATGCGCATCCACTAGAAGATGCGATTGAAGGCATCACGCATTCACTATGCTCATTAGAATTTGAGGATCATCGTCCTTTATATGATTGGGTTGTTAGAGAAACTGAAATGCCTAAAATCCCAAGACAAATAGAATTCGGTCGCCTAAATATTGAAAATACAGTGTTAAGCAAAAGATTTTTAAGAGAAATAGTTGAAAGCGGGAAAGTTAATGGATGGGATGACCCAAGAATGCCTACATTAGCGGGTATGCGCCGTCGCGGCTATACTCCAGAAGCTATAAAAGCATTTATACTATCGACTGGTTTATCAAAAGCTAACTCTACTGTCTCAACTGATATGTTAGAAGCTTCAGTTAGAGATGACCTTCAAATGAGAGCTTTAAGAGCAATGGCAGTTATCAATCCTCTAAAAGTCACCATAACTAATTACCCAGAAAACGAAATAGAATACTTAGAAGTTGATTATCATCCTGATCTTCCAGAACTAGGGAAAAGAAGTATTCCTTTCTCAAGAAACATCTATATTGAACAAGAGGATTTTGTATTAACAAAGCCAAATAAGAAATATAAGAGACTTGCACTTGATATCGAAGTAAGACTTTTTAATGCTTATTTCATAAAAGCAAATGAAGTTAAATATGATGAGGCTGGAAATATCATCGAAGTGCTTGCCACATATGATGTAGAAACAAAATCAGGTTCTGGTTTTGAATCAAGAAAACCCAATGGAACAATCCATTTCGTAGAAGCATCAAAAGCGGTACCTGCAACTTTTAATTTCTTTGGCCCAATGATCTTAGAAGATGAGTCTAAAACATTGATTGAACGTTTCAATCAAGATTCATGGCATGTTAAGCATGGATATATAGAAGAAGCTCTAGCTACATTTAAACCACAAGCGAAATTTCAATTTATTAGAAATGGTTATTTCAATGTTGATGACGATTCATCTAAAGACAATATGATTTTTAATGAAATCGTTCCACTTAAGAGTAGCTATAAATAGAAAGTTGGTGAGCCATGAATTGGCTAGCAACCTTAAATGAATCTCAATTAAAAGCGGTAATCCATCCTGGCGGACCGCTTTTTGTTGTAGCAGGAGCAGGAACGGGTAAAACAAGAACATTAACTACAAGAATCGCATATTTAATTATGCAAGGTATAGAACCAAAGCGGATACTTGCAGTAACATTTACTAATAAAGCAGCAAGAGAGATGAAAGAAAGAGTTATTGAAATGACAGGTCCATACGCAATGGAAGTATGGCTTTATACATTTCATGCTTTTGGGCTACAAATCTTAAGAAGACATATACCGCTTCTTCCATATGGATATAAAACAACTTTTACAGTTATTGATGAAGATGATGGTAAAAAAATTGTGAGCGAAGTCTTAAAAAATCTTGGATATGACACAAAAATGTTTTCAGTCAAAGCCTTAAAAGGACTGATTTCTTTATATAAGTGTAAAAGAATGGAAGAGTTCGAAAGAAGCGATGAAGAAAAAATATATAAAGGATATCAAACTTATTTAAGAGAAAATCAATTACTCGATTTTGATGATCTATTAATTTACACACTTGAGTTATTATCAGATTATCAAGATATAAAAAATCAATATCAAACAGGTTTTGATCATGTCTTAGTAGATGAGTTCCAAGATACCGATGTTATCCAATACAAAATATTAAAAATTTTAGGAGAAGTTCATAAAAATTTATTTGTCGTAGGTGATCCTGATCAATCAATTTATGGTTTTAGAGGGGCCAACTATAACAACAGTAAATACTTTATGAATGATTTTAATGCAGAAGAAGTTATCCTAGATAAAAATTATAGATCAACCAATCAAATTTTAAAAGCTGCTAATAAATTAATATCAAACAATTTTAATCGTCCTACTAAAAAGAATCTTGAAAGTGATTTAGGTGTAGGCCTACCTATTACTATTCACAAAACACAAAATGACTATCAAGAAACTTTTTACGTCATTAATGAGATTAATAGACTCATTCAAAAAGGATATCACTATGATGATGTCGCAGTCTTATATAGAAATAATGCATTATCAAGACTATTTGAAGACGCAATGATTAAAGAAGGTATCCCATATATTATTTATGGGGGCATATCTTTTTATGAACGAAAAGAAATTAAAGATGCACTCGCATATATTAGAGTGGTTAATGATCACAACCAAGATTTCTATTTAAAACGTATTATTAATGTACCAAAGCGCTCTCTTGGGTTAATTAGCATTCAAAAGCTCGAAGAAAAAGCAAGCGTATTAGGCATATCAATGTTTGAAGCGATAGATTATGTCGATCTACGACCTCAAGCTAAACAATCACTTCTAGATTTTAAGAAAATAATTCTAGATTTAAAAGAAAACTTTAACGAAATGGAAGACCTATACCAAATCATGCCCGTTTTAATGAGTAAAACAGGCTACACCGACATGTTAAAGTTAGAAGGTAGCGAAAGTGCTGATGACCGCATAGATAACTTAAAAGAGCTACAATCAGTCTTTACTAGAGGTGATGTTTATTATGAAGGCAGTTTTTATGAGAAGCTAAATCAACAACTCGATCAAATCTCTCTCTACTCAGGTTTAGATCAAGATGTGTCAGAAGAAAATCACGTAAAACTTGCGACATATCATCAAGTAAAAGGATTAGAATTTAAAATCGTCTTCATGGTAGTTTTAGAAGAAGGTATTTTTCCAAGTGATCGAGCACTCCTTAGCACCTATGAAATAGAAGAAGAAAGAAGAGTTGCCTACGTTGGAATGACAAGAGCTAAGGAAAGATTATATCTTTCTTATGCAGATCAAAGAATGGTTTATGGTCAAATTAGACCTGGATACCCATCAAGGTTTATCAAAGAATCATCATTAACAACCTTAATACCTAAGCCAACTGTGTCCTATGATGTAGAAACACATATTCTTAAAACTGGGGATCAAGTTGATCATCAAGTATTTGGTAGAGGTGTTGTTGTCTCTATAGAAGGAGAAATAGCAACCATTGCCTTTGGAATGCCACACGGTATCAAGAAATTATTAGAAAGTCACCCTTCAATCAAAAAAATTAAAAAGTAATATATATAAAACCTCATAGTATGATATGAGGTGATATGATGAAATTAAACGAAATGCAAGAGAAAGTGGTTTATACAAAAGAGCCCTTTCTTTTTTTGTTAGCAGGAGCAGGTAGTGGAAAGACAAGAGTTGTGATTGAAAGAATTAAACATCTCATAGATATAGGTATTGATAAAACTCGAATATTAGGACTAACATTCACAAATAAAGCAGCAAACGAAATGAAAGAAAGAATTGGAGATGATGAGTTAGCGATTCATACTTTTCACCAATTTTGTTTTCAGCAATTAAAAAAAAGAATAACATATGATTATGAAATTTATCAAGAAAAAAATCAAATCTTTCAAAGAGATCTCTTATTAGAAATTACTAAATATAAAAACTCGTATTTCAAAAATAAAAAGCCTAAACGATATGATGCTTATCAATCATTTTTAAAAATGAAACATCAAAAAGACTTTGATGATCTTTTAATTGATTTTTATGAGTACATGATCAAATCAAATGATAAATACAGATATCAGTATATATTTGTCGATGAGTTTCAAGATACAAACGTGCTTCAATATATGATATTAAAAACACTGATTAGTAAAGACACTCAAGTATTATGTGTTGGTGATCCAGATCAAAGCATTTATGCTTTTAGAGGAGCACAGCCAAAGATCATTAATCAATACATTAAAGACTACGCTGCAAAAGTAGAAATGCTAACCATAAATTATCGTTCAAATTCAACAATCATAAATCATGCAAATCGCTTAATAAAGAGAAATTACAGAAATCTAAAAAAAGATCTGTTGCCCTTTCATAACCACACAAATCAAATTACGAGTTACGTATTTATGAGCATAGAAGATGAATCAAGAACAATTCTTAACTTAATTAAGTCATACGTTAACAAAGGTATAAGTCCATTTGAGATTGCGATACTCTATAGAAATCACTATAGAAGTTATGATCTTGTTCATTATTTAAAAGAAGAAGATTACCCTTATTATTGTGATCA
>CAYJDZ010000038.1:8658-10438 GCA_964368955.1 uncultured Mariniplasma sp. | reverse complement strand
ATGCGGGATGTGGCGCAGTTGTTACAAAAACGATATCAACGAAGATACCTCATATACCAAAGCCATGTATTTATGGTGATAAACAATATGTTATGAATAGTGAACTATGGAGTGAATATTCAAAAGAAAAATGGATAGAAGAATTTCTACCCTCCTACCTACTTACAAATGATAGACCTTTAATCATCAGTGTTGGTTATAGCAAAGAAGATATGGAAGTTTTAATTCCATTATTAGATAAGTTTGCTGACGCTTTTGAAATCTCTACTCATTATGTAGGAACCAATCTTTCTGTAATTGCAGATACTGTTAAAACCATTAGAAAGCATACGAAAAAACCATTTTATATGAAGATTAGTCCTCATATTCCTAATCCTGCCGAGTTTGCTAGAATCATCAAAGAAAATGGAGCAAATGGAATTGTCGCAATCAATTCTTTAGGGCCAACAATGAAAATTGATATTGAATCAAGATCAATTTTATACGGTAACGAAAGTGGATTTGTTTGGACAAGTGGTCCTGTTATTAAAAACCTAGCCCTAGCAACTGTTTATCAAATAAAGAAAGCTGAACCAAGTTTAACAGTCATCGGAGTTGGGGGTATTTCATCTGCAGATGATGTTATTGAATTCTTACTAGCAGGTGCATCAGCTGTTCAAATGCTTTCTGCAGCACTACTTAAAGGAAAACAACTTTACGCAAAAATCATTAATGACCTACCAACTCGCTTAGAAAAATATGGATTTTCAAGTGTTGAAGAAGTGATTGAAACAACCTTGAAAAATAATGTTAAGTATAAAGCAAATGTACCTGCTTTAATAGAAGATAAATGTATTAAATGTAATATATGTGTCAATGTTTGTCCTTATTTTGCGATTGAGATGAAAGATAAGATAACAATCGATCCTGTTAAATGTTTTGAGTGTGGATTGTGTGTTGCTAAATGTCCAACAGATGCATTAATAATGTAATAAGGGAGTGGTGAAATGCGAGATATCAGCAAATCAATACCCAAAGAAGATCATGCTGAAAAGGTTTCTGGACAAGCACTTTATATAAGTGATATTAAAATGGATGATATGCTGTTTGCCAAAACAGTTAGGTCCATTCATCCAAAAGCTAAAATAGTAAATATAAAAATCCCCAAATTACCTAAGGATTATTTTATCGTTGATTATACGGATATTCCTGGGAAAAATTTTGTTAAAATGATTTTTGATGATTGGCCAATATTTGCTGAAAATAGTGTCAATCATATTGGCGAACCAATTATGCTTGTTGTAGGAAAAGATAAAAATATCATCAATCAAATCATTAAAGATATAAAAATTGAATATCAAGTCTTAGAACCTATTTTTGAATATGATAAAAGTATCATTCATAAAAAGTTTTCAAAAGGAAATATAGAAGAAGCTTTTACTAAACCGTATAAAATAGTTTCAAACACATATGAAACAGGATATCAAGAACAAGCATATATCGAACCACAAGGATTTATCGCATACCCAGAAGAAAACAATAAAATCACTTTAATTGGATCACTTCAATGTCCATATTATGTCAAAAACGCTGTCATTGTTGCTCTTGGATGCGAAGATCACCAGGTCCGCGTGATTCAACCTACTATAGGTGGTGCATTTGGTGGTAAAGAAGAGTTTCCTTCCCTAATGGCATGTCAACTTGCAGTTGCTGTTAAAAAAATAGGGAAACCCATTAAGATGATCTATGAACGTGAAGAAGATATGGAAGTAACAACCAAACGTCATCCTTCAAAGATAAC
>CAYJDZ010000038.1:6162-8558 GCA_964368955.1 uncultured Mariniplasma sp. | reverse complement strand
CTTGCTAGAGCAGCAAAAAGACTTAAAGATACTTGGAAAAAAGATGAAGAAATGGAAGTATTAGAAAATTATCAACAACCCAATTATATGAAATGGGATGAAGATAAGCTACATGGAGATGCATATCCTGCATATTCATGGGGGGTTAATGTTGTTGAAGTTGAAGTGTCACCTGTTACATACCAAACATGTGTTAAAGGCATTTGGAGTGTTTATGACATCGGTAAGTCAATTGATGATCGCATTGTTTTAGGTCAAGCTGACGGTGGCGTTGCACAAGGTGTTGGATATGGATATTTAGAAGTCATGAGACATGAAAAAGGAAAGATTAAACAAAAATCAATGACTGATTATATCATCTCTACTGCAGTTGATATGCCAAAAACAGAAACAGTGATTATGGAAAACCCTTATGTATTAGGACCCTATGGAGCAAAAGGCGTTGGAGAACTCACTTTAGTTGGTGGAGCACCAGCAGTTGCTCTAGCGATAGAACAAGCGATTAAAAAGAAAGTTAAGAAAATTCCAGCAACACCAGAATACATTATGGAGTTGATCAATCATGAGTAATATAAAATTCAAATTAAATGGCCAAGATGTTGAATTAAATCTTGATCCAAGTTCTCGTTTCTTAGATGTATTAAGAAATAATTTTGGCCTAACTGGTTCTAAAGAAGGGTGTGGAGAAGGAGAATGTGGTGCATGCGCTGTCCTACTTGATGGCCACATTGTTCATAGTTGCTGCCTACCTTTAGCAAACGTTAATGGAAAAGAAATTATGACTATTGAAGGCTATAGCAAGACAAAAAGATTTGAAGCATTAGCAGATGCAATCCATGAAGAGGGTGGGTCTCAATGTGGGATATGTACCCCTGGGATGATGATTGCTGCTGAGAGCCTATTGAGTCAAAATCCAAAGCCAACAGAAGATGAAATACGAATTGGCATTTCTGGTAACCTATGTCGTTGTACAGGTTATAACATGATAGTAAAAGCCATTATGAGAGCTTCTATCAAAGGAGATGGATTATGGTGAAACAAATCATTCCTAAGCATTTAGAAGAAGCAATTACATATTTAGATAAAGAAGATTTTCAAGTGATTGCTGGTGGTACTGATTTAATGATTCAAAGAAGAAATTCAGCGGATCTCGTTCCATTATTTGATAGAAACCTACTTTATGCGTTTAATCTTGATGAGTTAAAGTATGTCATTAAAGAAGAAACTCAAACTCGAATTGGGTCAATGACTTCATTAGAAACTTTGTTGCATCACCCTCATACTCCAAAATTGCTAAAAGATGTCATTAAAGAGATGGCTTCACCAGGTATTAGAAATGTTGCGACTCTTGCAGGTAATATTGCAAACGCATCACCGGCAGGTGATAGTTTGGTTGCACTTTATTTGTTGGATGCTGTTGTTGTCTTATCAAGTAAAAAACAAACTAGACACCTTCCTATTGATCAAGTTATTTTAGGTCCAAGAAAGACTTGTATCCAAAATAATGAACTGATCACAGAAATTATTATACCTACACCTTGTTTCACACAAACATCTTGGGTTAAAGTCGCAGGCAAAAAAGCAGATGCAATTTCTAAAATCTCTTTTGCTGGAGCAGTAACAATTAAGCAAGGTATGATCACTGATTTTAGGATTGCACTAGGGGCAGTCTTTATGACTGTTGTTAGAAACAAAGAAATTGAAAATTTATATAAAAATATAAGTGTTGAAGCATTAAAAAATGACGTAGAAGAAATTTTATCTCATTATCAAGCATTAATTAAACCAATAGATGATCAAAGATCTAATAAAATATATAGAAATCAAGTCTCATTAAACTTGATTGAGGATTTTATCAGAAAATTATAAGCTAGGCGGTGGATTATGGATTATCAAAGAATCATGAAAATAGCAAGAGGCGAAGTTAAAGCTAAGCTTGTTTTAAAGCATGCGAACATGATTAATGTATATAGTGGTGAAATAGAGCTTTGTGATATTGCTATCGAAAATGGAATCATTGTTGGGGTTGGTTCATATCATGGTGAAGTTGAACATGATATCAAGCAAAAGTATGTTGCCCCAGGTTTTATTGATGGACACGTTCATATAGAATCTTCTATGCTCACCCCAGGTGGATTTTCAAGGGTTGTTGTACCCAAAGGGACAACAACGATTATTGCTGACCCACATGAAATAGCTAATGTTTGTGGTAAAAAAGGCATAGAGTTTATGCTTGAAAGTAGCGAAAATATTCCACTGAATGTGTATATGATGATTCCATCATGCGTGCCTGCAACTAAAGATGAGAACAGTGGAGCAACCATCGACTTAAATGATATCAAATCTTTTATGGACCATCCAAGAGTTATCGGTTTAGGTGAAGTCATGGATTATCC
>CAYJDZ010000038.1:0-6062 GCA_964368955.1 uncultured Mariniplasma sp. | reverse complement strand
AACATTTAAACTTTGATTTAAATTTAGAGTCTATAGAAGTTCGTGTTATCGGATTAATTCATAATAATATAACAACGCTTGAATTGATTAGAAAAGTTAAGGTCAATCAAGGAAAGTTTATCTATGATGAGAAAGTTGACATCTTAAAACTTGCAGTAGTTGAAAGACATCATCATACCAAAAATATAGGTATCGGACTAGTTGAAGGTTTTGGGTTTAAAGGTGGAGCACTTGCGATGACAATCGCACATGATTCTCATAATTTAATTATCGTAGGTTCATCTGATCTAGATATGCAAATCGCAGCACATAAAATCCAAGAAATCCAAGGTGGTATCGTCTTGGTTCAAGACGGCAAAGTTAGTGAATTTTTGGAATTAGAGGTTGGCGGGATTATGACAGTTCACTCTGAGGTTGTCGTTGAACAAACATTACTTAGCATGAAACAAAAGATTCAAAAAATGGGACTTAGTCAAGAAGTAGATGATCCCTTTATATCCCTAGCATTTCTTGCACTTCCTGTAATCCCTAAATTAAAATTAACAGATCGAGGATTATTTGATGTTGATTTATTCAAACTGGTTCCAATTGAAGTTAATGAGAAGGTGAAAAATTGAGTTTTATAAAACACTATCGATGCACATTTTGTAATCAAATATTTGATTATGACAATAAAATAATGACTTGTCCTATTTGTGGGGAAAAAGGTATCTTAGATATCGAATATGATTATGAGGCAATGGGTAAATTTATTGATCTCAATTATTTTAAGAATCAAAAAGAGTTTTCAATGTGGCGTTATGCACCCATGATGCCAATTGAAAAAACTTATATTAAACAAATGCTTAAAATAGGTGGAACACCTTTATATCGCACAAACAGATTAGAAAATAAACTTGGTATTAAAGCTTTATATATCAAAGATGAAGGGGGAAACCCAAGCGCATCTTTAAAAGATAGAGCCAGTGGTGTTGCTGTTCTTAAAGCTATCGAATGTGGATATGATACGATTTCTTGTAGTTCAACCGGTAATGCAGCATCAAGCCTTGCTTGTCATGCTGCTCGTATGGGACTAAAGACTTATATTTTCGTTCCTAAAAGAGCACCTATAGGTAAACTGAATCAACTCTTAATTTATGGATCTCATGTGATTTGCGTTGATGGAGATTATAAAGATACATTCAACTTATCAAAATTAGGAATTAATGAATACAAGTGGTACAACCGCAATGCAGCCATCAACCCTCATCTAGTTGAGGGAAAGAAAACAGTCGCTTTAGAAATTGCTGAACAACTAAACTTCTCGTTAACTGATTGGGTCGCAGTATCAGTAGGTGATGGATGTACGATTGCGGGTGTTTATAAAGGATTTTATGATTTATTACAATTAAAGCTTATTAAAAAAATACCTAAATTATTAGGGGTTCAAAGCACAGGATGCTCTCCGTTTGTTGATGCTTATCTTAATCATGAGCCATTAAAAGAAGCAGAAGAGAACACGATTGCTGATAGTATATCTGTTGGGATTCCGAGAAACCCAATTAAGGCACAAAATGCAGTAGAAAAATCATCAGGCTCATGGATTGCAATCTCTGATGATAACATTTTAGGAAGCATGAAACAATTAGGAAGTTGTGAAGGTATTTTCGGAGAACCCGCTGGAGTGGCAGCTCTAGCAGGTGTCAAAGAAGCTATCCAAACAAACATCATTAAAAAAAGTGAAACCGTAACGATTATCATGACTGGCAATGGTCTAAAAGATCCTTTAAATGCCCAAAAAGCAGTGAAGGTACCAGAGTTGGTTAAACCTATACTAGAAGACTTGAAAAAAATTATTGGAGAAAAGGGAGAAAAAAGACATGCCTAAAGTACCATTCGGACCTACCTATGATGAAATGCTTAATCCAAATCATATCGATCCAGAAATTAGAAAGAAAGCTTTACTTTCAAAAGAGGATGAATTAAATCCAATTAATTTATTTAATATTACTTGGAAAGATGAAAAGAATAAAGTTAATAAAATTGTTTTACCAAAAGCATTGACAGGTGTTGATGCGAATATCATTGTAATGTTAGGAAAATATTTTCCATCTGGATCTCACAAAGTGGGGCCTGCATATTCAACACTGATTGAAGGATGTGTTGATAAAGAGATTATTCCAGAAAAACATACAATTTTAGGACCATCTACAGGAAACTTTGGGATTGGTGTCGCTTATATTTGTAATTTAATGAAATATGAGTCAATCGTCATCATGCCAGATAACATGAGTAAAGAAAGATACGATAGAATTAAACAATATGGGGCAAAACTAGATTTAACACCAGGTACTGAATCTGATGTCATCTTAACACTTCAACGCACCTATGAATTAAAGAAGAATCCTGATTATCGATCACTTGCACAATTTGAATTACTACCTAATTACCGATTTCACAGACATGTCACTGGACATAGTGCAATTGAAGCTGTAAAAGGTATTGGTAATGGAAGAATTGCTTGTTTTACTTCTGCACCAGGTAGTGCTGGAACACTCGCAGCAGGCGATCAAATAAAAGTTGCATTTCCTGAAGCGAAAGTTGTTGCTCTAGAACCTTATGAGTGTTCAACACTCATGAATGGTGGGATTGGTCAACACCGTATTGAAGGTATTGGCGATAAGATGTGTACACTCATTCATAATGTGTTAACAACCGATTTTGTGGCACTCATCAGTGATGAAGATTCTGTCAGAGGATTAAAAGTCATCCATGATGCACCTCATATTTTAGTTGAGCGTGGTGTTGATCCTCATGTTGCTGAAAGTTTAAGAGATATTTTTGGAGTATCAACTATCTGTAATATTTTAGGAGCTATAAAGATGGCTAAGTATTTAAAATTAGGTGCTAATGATAATATCGTTACCGTTGCTACTGATGGTTTTGATCGGTATAACAGTGTTATCGATAATTTGAATCACCGTGTTTTAGAAACTGAAGATTTTGTGTTGAGAAGATGGTTTAAAGATATTTTCCTAA
Source organism: uncultured Mariniplasma sp. (assembly GCA_964368955.1). Taxonomy (GTDB): domain Bacteria; phylum Bacillota_I; class Bacilli_A; order Acholeplasmatales; family Acholeplasmataceae; genus Mariniplasma. The sequence continues at coordinate 3,044 of CAYJDZ010000038.1, read as the reverse complement.
AAGGGGATACCGATAATGTAGATGATCTTCGATCCATGGAGAAAAAAGAAAGATTATTTAAACAAAAAGAACATGATTGGTTGAGATTTAATTATTCTATTGAGTATCTAAATCAAATGAGAGATATGAAGTTTTGGAATAATGAATATAAATTGATTAAAAAATATGATCAAAAAATAATTGAAAAAAGAGGAAAAGAGCTATGATCAAAATTCCATTTGAAGAAATCTTAAAAAAAGCACAGTTTTATGAAAAAGACATGACTAAGTTCTTACGAGATATGGTCAGAATCCCTAGTGAATCATCAGATGAAAAAAAGGTCATTGAACGTATCAAAGAAGAAATGATTAAAGTAGGATTTGATTCAGTCAAAACAGACCCAATGGGCAATCTATTTGGACAAATTGGACACGGGAAACACATCATTGCGATGGACGGCCATGTCGATACAGTTGGTATTGGTGAAATTAAAAACTGGACTTTTGATCCTTATGAAGGATATGAAGATGAGTTAACTATTGGTGGTAGAGGTACATCTGATCAAGAAGGTGGCATGGCATCAATGGTTTATGCAGGTAAAATCATTAAAGATTTGAAACTTGAAGATGATTATACACTTTTGATAACAGCAACCGTTCAAGAAGAAGATTGTGATGGTTTATGCTGGCAATATATTATTGAAGAAGATAAAGTCACACCTGAATTTGTTGTGATTACTGAGCCGACGTCTTGCAGAATATATCGTGGTCATCGTGGACGCATGGAAATCAAGGTTTCTACACATGGTGTGAGCTGCCATGGTAGTGCTCCTGAAAGAGGAGACAATGCAATTTTTAAAATGGCACCGATTTTATTAGAAGTTAAAGAGTTAAACAATAGACTTAAAAATGATCCATTCTTAGGAAAGGGAACCATGACGGTGAGTCAAATCTATTTTAGTTCACCTTCAAGATGTGCGGTTGCTGATGGTTGTTCTATCTCCATTGATCGAAGACTAACACATGGGGAAACCTATCTATCTGCTTTAGAAGAGATTAGAGCATTACCAGCTGTTAAAAAAACTGGTGCTGTTGTAGAGATGTATACCTATGAAAGACCAGCGTACACTGGATTAGTTTATCCAACACAATCTTATTTCCCTACTTGGGTTTTAGAAGAAGATCATGTTGTTTGTAAGTCTTTAGTGGATTCATATAAAAATCTATTTAAAAAAGATCCAGTAGTTGATAAATGGACATTTTCAACTAATGGTGTCTCTATCATGGGTAGACATCAAATTCCTTGTATAGGGTTTGGACCAGGACATGAAGAAGAAGCTCATGCACCCAATGAAAAGACTTGGAAAAAGGATTTAATTGAAGCTTGTGCGATGTATGCAGCAATTCCTTTGATGTATATGAAGCATATTAAAAAGGAGAAATAAAAAATGGAACCACTATTTAAAGGAAAACATTTCATTACCTTAGAAGAATGGAAAAAAGAAGAGATTGATAAACTGCTTGAAGTCTCTAAAGAGCTTAAAAGAAAGTTTTTAAATAATGAACCAACGCCATACTTAACTAATAAAACAGCATTTTTAATGTTTTTTGAAGCATCTACGAGAACTAGAAATTCTATGGAATCAGGGATTGCTCATCTTGGTGGACATGGAACATTCCTAGATGTTTCCACGATGCAAATTTCGCATGGTGAAACAGCTAAAGACACAGCAACTATCTTATCATCTTATGGTCATGGGATTGCGTGTAGATATTGTAATTGGGGTTTAGGCAATAAATATCTTCGTGAAATGGCAGTTCACTCAACTGTGCCTATTATGAATCTTCAATGTGATATTTATCACCCGATGCAAGGCTTAGCTGACTTAATGACGATTCAAGAAGTCACTAAGACTACAAAAAAATTAAAGGTTTCTATTATTTGGGCTTACGCAAAAAGTCATAAGAAACCAATTAGTGTACCTTTAACACAAATTTTATTATTTCCTCGATACGCAATGGATGTAACACTTGCCTATCCAGAAGGTTATGATCTCCCTAAATGGGCGATTGAAAAAGCGAAACAAAACGCTAAGGAAAATGGTGGTTCGTTTAGAATCACACATGATATGAAAGAAGCATTTACGAATGCTGATATCGTCATTCCTAAAAACTGGGGTAGTTGGGTTAATAATCAATCAACTGCAGTCATTGATGATCTTTTAGAATCTTATAAGAGTTGGAAATGCACTGAAGATATGATTGCTCTAGCAAGTCCAAATGTATTTTATATGCATGCACTACCTGCGGATAGAGGAAATGAAGTAGAAGACTCAGTCATTGATGGAAAACATTCAATTGTCTATCAAGAAGCCGAAAATCGCCTGCATACTGCTAAAGCGGTTATGGCAATGACGATGGGCAATAAATAAGATAAAAAATATGAGCCATTTCCAAAAAGGAAATGGCTCTTGTACTTTAATAAAGTTCTTTTGCTTTTGCTTTATATTCTTTGAATAAAGGCAGACAATCATCTCGAAATTTTTCATCTAAGGTTAGAACCTTTTTATCTGGATGTTGATCTCTCATGAAAGCGTAAATGAAATCATCTCTAAAGCCAATATCATCAGCATCAGATGGACGACATCCATAGATGACATGTTTAATATTAGCCCAAATGATTGCCCCGAGGCACATTGGACAAGGGTAAGAAGTTGTGACTAAAGTGCATCCCGTTAAATCATGAGTTCCAAGTTTTTGTGTTGCACTTCTAATTGCGTTTATTTCTGCATGGGCAGTCGGATCATGATCTTCTAAGACAGAATTTGAAGTAATAGAAATGATTTTTCCATCTTGATTGATGATTGCTGCGCCAAAGGGCCCACCAACATTATCATTCATTGTTTTTTTAGCTTTTTCGATGGCTTTTTCCATAACATCCTTGATACAAGTGTCATTGTTCATGAGCTAACCTCTCTTTGATATAAAATTTTTAACGTTTCTTTATCTTAATTATATTTGGTTTTGATGAATTATTCAAACTTTTCTTTTATAAAAATTTATATC
>CAYJDZ010000037.1:3180-10518 GCA_964368955.1 uncultured Mariniplasma sp. | reverse complement strand
TAAACATAAAACAGTCATTTTGATGTTACTTGAGTACACACAACACCCCATTTTCAAGCAATCTGGTGGACTCAACGCAGCGTGTGTGAGGAAACATATTTAATAAAATACAAGAAGAAGTTCTGTTTTCGAGCTTCTTTTTCTATAAATAAGTTTGTATTTATCTATAATGTAGACATTAAAATGTGGAATTTCCAAAATTCCATTAAGTAAGTTTATAAGTTTATACATTTTCCAAGTATTCTAAAGACGGTTTATCTAGGAAGTGTGGCAATAAATTAAAACTTAATATATAATGGAAATAATAATAAAAATCATTAAAAACAGTAAACACGGTATAACTCCAGAGTGAAACACGCTATATTTTTAGTGAAAATCATGATAAACACCGTAATGACAAGACAGTTTATATTACTGCCATACAAGATACTATAATCCTACTGTAGGTAGATGGATAAGTATTGATGACGTGAGTTATTTAAATCCAGGATTAATTGGTGGGATGAATTTATACGCTTATTGTGGAAATAATCCAGTGATGTACACCGACCCCAGTGGTAATTTCGCTATTTCCACTTTCCTAATTATGTTTGCAGTTAGTGCGGTTGCAACTTGGGCTGCTGGTGAATTATTTGGACATCAACTTGTTGGTGGTATTGGATCAACAGCAAATGGTGTTGGTGCAATCGGGACAGGTGTTAGTCTAATGGCGTTTGGGCCATGGGGTATTGTAGCAGGTATACTATTAATCGGTGTAGGGACAGCAACAGCAGCTTTTGGAATTAACGAAGTTGTAGATCATTATTCAGGTACTAACTACATACAATCATGGGGTATTAATGATTCAGTTTATAATGGACTGTATGTTGGATTAAATATTGCATCCGGTATTGGACAAATTGCTGGAAATTTAGGCATGAGATATGCTTCTAACAAGATATTGGATTCAATAATACAAAACCCATCAAAAGTTCAAAACTACAGTTTATGGCAAATGAAAACATATGGTAGATATACAACACAATTTACTCCAGGTGTAATGCAACGCAGCACATCAAATCCTAGTGGCGGTTATACACTTACCAATAAAACTAATGTTTCACAGGGGTATATTCAATGGCATCCGGGTGGATCTAGATGGCATTTCACTGGAGCTTCTTATTGGAAAGTGACATCATCATATAACAAAGCTTGGAGAGGACTATACTTATTTTAGGAGAGGATTTATATGGATAAAAAAAACATAGTTGAGATTACTAGAACAATCAAATGGTTAAAAGAGAAAAGTGAATTGTTATCATCTGATTTTTGCAAGCAATCCTCTATGATTGAAGATTTTGCAAGATGGAACTTGCCTAATGATATAGCAAGTGATTGGGATCACTATGAAATGTTTTGTGTACCAATTAAAGATTTTATTGATGAAAAAGTTGAAAATCTAATAACTGAGATTGGCAGTGCTTTTGATAAAGTATCTCTAGGGTCTCCGTATTTTGAAGAAATTATTTGGACTATGGAAGGACTTGAGTATCATCCTTTTTGGGAAAATCAGAGAAAACTTGCAAAAGAGTTATTGTTAGTCCTAAATAGAATCATTTATGATGAATGATAACTGAAAAAGATTCATAGTAAAGGCTTTTCAAGATTCCGAAAGTTTAGTTTCATTGTTGCGCGTAACGTTGTAATACTTATAGCCACGTTATCACAGACTAAACTGTGCTGGTGTTAGGTGTGACTAAACAATGTGTGTTTTAAGAAGTTAGAATATTTAGACAAAGGAGTGTTCAAAAGAACATTCCTTTTTTGGTGCAAAATGTACAGACAAAATTTTAACAATGTCACATTATGTCATAAGTGGTTCATATACTTAATGCATTAGAGGTGCTAATATATATTAAACAAGAAAAATTCAGCAAAAGAAAAGTAAAAACCATACTTACTGTCAATTATGAAGAGAAGATTATAAAATATTTGACACAATAGTTTTAAAACTTATCAAAAAAGAAAATGTTTAAAGACATTATTGATGAGCAAGTGTATTATTCAGAAATTCTAAGTAGTATTCTACTAGAAAGAGATACCGTTGTTAAAGAATTTTATTGTGTTGATTAGTATAATGAAGTTATTAGTAAAAAATTTAGTGTTAAAACTCTCAAAATTTCAGTCACTCTAATGTGTGGACTGTGGCTTTACGAATAGTTACTTTATCGCATTATAAAGCGAGTTTTTTTAAGTTTGACTAAGTAATCTACTCTTTGTTGAGTTTAGTAAATAAACTGAGGAGTGTATTGACAACACTACTTTTTAAAAAGAAAAAGATTTTAATGAATTTCTACATGGATAGTTCTAAAGAAAAAACTTTTATCAGAAACTAGAATTTGGAGTCTAGATTCATATTGATTTTTGTTAGTATAAATAGTGTTGATAAAATATAGTAAAATGGTTAATTCAAATTGCCATAAAATCCAACTTTTTTATAACTATAGGGAATTATTTGGAATTGCTATTTTTATAGCTAAAATATGTCACATACCAACATTTTACAACATAGATTCTAGCGATGTCAGTAACTCAACGCAGAGTAAAACTAGTCATATAACATTTAATTATGACCAAAATATGTTTCTATGGTTTTTTCACTGCTTGTGTGTATAAACATAAAACGGTCATTTTGATGTTACTTGAGTACAAACAACACCCCATTTTCGAGCAGTCTGGTTCACTCAACGCATCATGTGTGAGAAAACATATCTAATAAAATACAAGAAGAAGTTCTATTTTCGAGCTTCTTTTTCTATAAAAAAATTTGTATTTATATATAATGTAGACATTAAAATATGGAATTTCCAAAATTCCATTTAGTAAGTTTATAGGTTTATTATAAATGTCAATATAAACTTCCTCAAAAGTGTGCAGCTAAGATTCCTCAGTTCTGTTGATCTTAAGTTTGTCTTTGATTCTATAAGAAGGGCCTGAGATGTTAAACAAATATGAGTGATGGAGTATCCGGTCAAGAATAATCCATTACGAGGCTAAAATAAACAAAAAACTATCCTTGAATCCTTGACGTGACTAATTTTCTGTGATAAGATGAATACAAGGATAAAAAAAAGAATATATTAGTCACGAGGTGATGTTGTGAATAAACTACCTTTTCAAATAAATTTAAATAAAGTAGAAATATTAAATGAACTAAATACTGCAAATCATCATATAGGCGAATTAAAGGGTATACTTAGAATACTACCAAATCCTGGAATCGTTTTGAGTTTAATCAATCTAGGTGAGTCAAAAGACTCATCTGCGATAGAAAATATTATTACGACCTATGATGAAATATTCAAGGTGATCGTCTCAAAGACACCTATAGGAGGAAAACCTAAGGAAGTTATAAATTACAAGCATGCAATAGATCGTGGTTTATTAGTCATGAGACAAAAAGGATTTATCAATACAAATATACTTGTTTATATTCAAAATATCATTGAACCTAATAAAGGTGGCATAAGAAAACTTCCTGGAACAGTGATCATTAACGATAAAACCAATGAAGTTGTACACACACCTCCGCAAAATGAAACTGAGATTCGTGAACTTATGCATAATCTTGAATTGTTCATTAATCAAAATGATGATTACGACCCACTTATCCAAATGGCTCTCATCCACTTTCAATTTGAGAGTATTCACCCATTTTATGATGGTAATGGTAGAACAGGCAGAATATTGAATATCTTGTATTTAGTGTTAAAAGAAAAGATATCTGAACCGGTACTCTATTTAAGTAAGTATATTATGGAAAACAAGGCACAGTATTATGCTCTCCTGAAAAAATGCAATGAGGACATAGCCAATATTAAAGATTTTGTTGTGTACATTTTAAAAGGTATCTCTGAAACTTCCACAAATACGATCAATCTCATATTAAGAATTAACCAATCAATTGAGTTAACAAAAGAAATGATGAAAAAACGATTACCAAATATTTATCGTTCTGAAATAGTCGAGCATTTGTTTTCTTACATGTATACCAAAAATGAATTTTTTAGAGAAAATTTGGATATTTCTAGAGCAACTGCAACTAAGTATTTAAAACTACTTGAAAAAGAAGGGTTCATTATTTCTGAGCAATTAGGAAAAGAAGTTATTTATAAAAACGTACAGTTGCTAAATCTTCTTAAGGAGTAAAATCGCATTGCTAATGAACAAAAAAATGACATATAAAGGATATTAGGAAATATAGTTTTTTTCGGATTAACGAGATGAGGGTTCGAAGTTAGAGTAGGTAATATTAGGGATAAAGAGATAGGCTTTATTGCGACTAAAAACACAGAAATTGACATACTATCAAATTGCATACATAATGGAAAGATTAAGTACTAGAGAAAACGAGTTTGCATCGTTAAACATGGTTAATAATCAGTATTCCAAATACGTATTGTCACAAGAGGATGTAAACTTTTCTCAAAATGGGATCAATCACAAAAATATTGTGGATTTTCTTCTTAAAAAGAAGTACAAATATATTGCATGTCTAATATAACAAGATGAAACAAAAATTGTTGCACCGAACTTGATAAAATAAAACAAAAATTAGACATAAATCACTGTAGAAAAATTTATATAAACATAAGCTATCTGCTACTCCTATTTCTTAAAATGATACAATTTTCATTCTGGTTAAGAAATAAGGATTGTATATGAAGTTTCGAAAACCTCATTTATCTTTAAAATATTCATGCCCACTTTATGAATAAATTGTTTGTCATGGTCTTTAAAATCAGTAATCCCATGCCATGGTTCTAAACAAATAAAGGGGGCATTTTTTCCATGTGCTACTTGAGACCAAATCCCGAGATAAGGAAACCCCTTAAATTTCAAAGTAATCGATTTTGAAATGTCTTTTAATGTGATTTGGTCAATGTTCTCATAAATAATGGCGTCATTTATAAACGTTTGATCATTTACTAGAATATCTTTTACGGTTACATCTTTTTTGATGTGTGAAATTTGTGGCTTACCTTGAAGTTCATATTGGTTTGTTGTTTTATTAACTTCTAAGATAGAACCATTTAAAAAGTTAAATGCAGGATGTGCACCGATTTGAAAAAACATGTCATGATGATTTGTGTTTTCAACTTTCCACAAAACTTTTAACTCATTTTTATTAAGTTCATACCCGACATATAAATTGAATTTGAATGGATATATTTTTAAGGTATCTTCATCCTCATTTAATAAATATAAGGCACTTTGATGATCATGATTTATAAGCTTAAACTCTTTGTCTCTTGCAAAACCATGTTGAGTCATTTTATATATTTGATTATTGAATATATATTCATTATCTATTAACCTTCCAACAATTGGAAAAAGGATGGGGCTTGATCTTTTCCAAAAAAGAGGATCTGCTTGCCAAAGGTATTCCACATCATTTTTTATGATGCTTTTTAATTCTGCACCGAAACTATTTATTTTTATTTTTAAGCAATCATTTTTTAGTATCATTTTTATCACCCATTCTATTTTATAACAGATTTTCATATAATCAAAATAAACATGTAAAAATAAAAGATAGTTACCCATTATGAGATGAAGGTTAAAAGCTATGTTATAATTAAATATGAGAAAATCATTTAAAAGCAGTATAACATCATTTATTGTAGTTGCTTAAATAGTGTTATTTTATCACCGTAATTGATAGATCGAGGAAAATTAGTTGTTTCTAATTTACATGATAGCAGGATAGAAGAAACAGATTTCAAGAGGACAGATAATGAAGAGTTTAAAACCAGTGGAAACGAAATTTAAAATTAAAGATTTGGTTTTTGCCTTGACAGTCTACATGTTATTATTTTTTGAGGTCATTTTTCTTGAAAATGTTTTTTATACCGATACCCGTATTGATTTATTTGGTATTTCAATTTCGATGAATCTCATACATATACTGATCTCAATCGTTTTTATAGGTATAGTATTTTTATATATTAAGATTAGAAAATTTAGAATTTCAACTTTTGGATTTTCTTTTAGAAATATAAAAAAAGCAATTGTTGTTGGTTTTGTCGTAAGTGTGATCATTATCGCACTTCAGGTGATTAGAAATATTATTTTTTATGGTAATTTAACCTTCGTATCTAGGCCATTGAGTGACTACTTATATTATTTCTTATATCTTTTATTTGTAATTGCTTTTGTAGAGGAAATTATGTTTCGTGGTTTCATTTCAACTATATTTGATCATGTGATTAAAGTAAAATGGGTATCAGTTCCGATGGTAGGGATATTGTTTGCGTTGATTCACAGTGTTTCATTGCCAAATACAGACTATTCATTTTTAGAAATTATCATTTATAATTTCCCTGAACTATTGTCTTTATTTTCTCTTCATTGTCTTTTTTGGATTATGAAAAATAAAACGAATAATCTAGTCACACCAATCATGGGACATTTCACTTGGAATTACATGACGTATATTTTATCTTAGCTAATTTTTTTTCTATCTATTTGATAAATTAGAAACAGCTATAAGCTTAAACAAAATAAAAAAAAGGGGAAAAACATACTCAAATCATATTTTACTAAATGAGTATGCATAAAACAATTCATGAACTATTCAATTATTTACAGTAGCCCAACAGGTAACACAAAAATGCTTGCAGAAGCAATCAAAGAAGCTCTTTTTAAACATGAATGTCAATATTTTGGTCAACCGGACATAAAAGGGTTGAATGCACCATTCATTTTTGTTGGATTTTGGACATTTAAAGGTGCTTGCGATGATGTGGCGTCTGGTTTTTTAAAAACCATAAAAAATAAAAAAGTTTTCTTATTTGGAACTTCGGGATTTGGAGGAAGCGAAGTCTACTTTGAGAGGATTCTAGAAACGGCAAAAGAACATCTTGATCCTTCAAATGAGATTATTGGATCTTATATGTGTCAAGGAAAGATGCCTATATCTGTTCGACAAAGATATGAAAAAATGCTTACAGGCACTAAAGAAGATATTAAATTAACAGATCAAATAGATAATTTTGATCGTGCTTCGTCCCATCCTGATAAAAACGATTATGAAAAAATTAAAGAGTATGTTCTTAAATCAATATCGAGACTAAATTTAAAATGATATGATGAGAATGTCAAAAATGAATAATAAGTAAATGAATCGTATTAAAAAGTAATAATAAAAATAAGGAGAATAAAGAGTATGGGATTAATCGAAAAAGTATTTATGAACACACAAACAGATGAGAAAAAAATCGAGAAGGTAATTATCGATGATCACCTTCATTATTTGCACTTAGTGTTTCCTAAAGGTGAGGGATTACCAATCCATCA
>CAYJDZ010000037.1:0-3080 GCA_964368955.1 uncultured Mariniplasma sp. | reverse complement strand
TGCAAATTTATATATGACAGTAGTCAGAGGCATATTATCAATTGGTTTAAATCACAATAAAGTCAACCAGTATGAAAAAGGAACAGTCTTAAATGTTCCATTTGACACGACAATGAACGTAACAAATACTCACGATGAAGTACTTGAATTAATTATTGTAAAGACACCTATTCCAGAAAAAAGTTGTATCTAAGTAATTATAATATTAGCAAAAAAATGATGAAGTTCAATTAAGCGTAATCAGGGTTGTTAAGGCTTGACAAAGACTCAATAATCGTGTAAACTTAATCGGGCTATAAGACAGCACTTATATATCGCTGTTAGCTATTTTTTTATGATGAAGAGGTATAAAAATGATTACTGTTTCAAATTTAAGTTTAATTTTCCCAGATAAGAAAATATTCACAGATGTAAACCTAAAGTTTTTACCAGGGAATTGCTACGGTATTATCGGAGCAAATGGTGCTGGAAAAACAACATTATTAAAACTAATGTCAGGTGAAAAAATACCAACGTCTGGTGATGTTATTATTGAAAAAAATAAAAGACTTGCAACACTTAACCAAAATCAAAATGCTTTTGATGAACATACTGTTATAGATACTGTGATTATGGGTTATAAAGAACTATATCAAATCATGAAAGACAAAGAAGTTTTTTATGAAAAAATGGATTTAACAGAAGCAGAAGGATATCAATTAGCCGATCTAGAAATTCTATTTGCAGAACTAGATGGTTGGAATGCAGAAGTAGATGCTGAAAAACTACTTAATGGTCTTAATGTACCAATGGATGATTTCAATAAAAAAATGAAAGATATTCTACCTAAAAATAAGGTTAAAGTATTGCTTGCTCAAGCACTTTTTGGAAACCCTGATATATTACTATTAGATGAACCTACCAACCACCTTGATTTTGAAGCAATTGGTTGGTTTGAAGAGTATTTAATTAATTATGAAAACACAGTAATTACTGTCTCACATGATAGACACTTTTTAAACAATGTGTGTACTCATATGGTCGATATTGATTATTTTCAAGCAAGATTATATCCAGGTAACTATGATTTCTGGTTAGAATCATCTCAATTAGTTCAAAGATTGATGGCTGATAAAAACAAGAAAAAAGAAGAACGAATTTTAGAACTTAAAAACTTTATCGCAAGATTTAGTGCTAACTTATCAAAATCATCTCAAGCAACTTCAAGAAAGAAATCTTTAGAGAAAATCCAATTAGATGAGATTATTCCATCAACAAGAAAATATCCATTCATTGGTTTTGAAATTGAGAAAGTTTTAGGGAAAGATGTTTTAGAAGTTAATGATTTAAGTTTGGTTATTGATGGTAAAACTTTATTTGAAAATGTATCATTTATCATCAATCGTGAAGATAAAGTTGCTTTACTTGGTAAAAATGATTTAGCAAAAACAGCATTAATGAAAATACTTGCTGGCGAATTAAAACCAACATCGGGTACTATTAAATGGGGACAAACTGTTAATAAGTCATATTTTCCAAGTGATAATCATACCTACTTTGACAATTCTGAACTTAACTTAGTTGAATGGTTAAGACAGTACTCAAAAGAACCTGCGGAATCTTACTTAAGAGGGTTTTTAGGTCGTATGCTATTTAGTGGGGATCAAGCACTAAAACAAGTGAAGTTTTTATCAGGAGGAGAAAAGATGCGATGCATGTTTTCTAAACTGATGTTATCACTTTCTAACACATTAATTATTGATTCACCAACAAATCATCTTGATTTAGAGGCTATCATTTCAGTTGATAATGGGCTATCAAACTTTAAAGGATCTTTAATTTTAGTCTCTCATGACCATAATTTGTTACAATCAGTAACAAACAAAGTGATTGAAATTGGTGATGTAGGATCTTATAGTTATGAAGGTGCATTTGATGCATATTTAAGTCATGAACAACTTAAAGAAAAAAGAGAACAAATATACAAAAAATAAATTTTTGAATGCTTGAAAACTCAAGCATTCTTTTCTTTTGTATACAGTGAAATTCCTGTTTTAAAAGTGGTAAGTTAGCTTTGTTTCATTCAAATGATAAACATGGTAAAATAAAGATAGATAAAACAATAAGGAGTAAACAAAAATGAAAGTATTATTTATTGGTGGTACAGGACTTATATCAACAGCAGTTACAAATCAAGCGATTCAAAGAGGCATTGATTTATATGTTATGAATAGAGGACATCACAATCATGATTTGCCAGAACAAGTAAAGACGATTATATGTGACATTAATGAGGAAAAAGAAGTTTTACATGCCCTAAAAAAGCATCAATTTGATGTTGTAGTCGATTGGATTGCATTCAATGTTGATCATTTGAAAAGGGATTATAAACTCTTTAAAAACAAGACAAAGCAATATGTTTTTATTAGTAGTGCTTCCGCATATCAAAAACCATTACCAAAATTACCAATAACTGAAGATATACCACTTGATAATAAATATTGGGATTATTCTCAAAATAAAAAACTTTGTGAAGATTATTTATTATCATTAAATGATGACAAGTTTAATGTTACAATTATTAGACCTTCTCACACATATAACGATGAATCACTTATATTTCAACTTAAATCAGGTAAATATCCTTATACATTAATCAAAAGAATGCTAGATCAAAAACCAGTAATTGTACCTGATGACGGGAAATCTCTTTGGACATTAACATATAATTATGATTTTGCAGAAGCATTTCTAGATATTTTAGGAAATGAAAAAACATATCAAAACTATTACCACCTAACATCAGATAAAGTTTATACATGGAATGCGTTAACAGAAGCTGTTTATACCGCATTAGATGTTAAACCAAATATACTTCATATACCAACTGATTTCATTTTAAAATATTTTCCAGAATTTAAGGGCGAATTATATGGAGACAAAAAAGATAGTGCCATTTTTGATAACTCAAAAATAAAGGCAGTTGCATCAAATTATGTATCAAAAACAGAATATCCAGATATTGTTAAAAATGCAGTCGATTACTATTTGAATCATCCAAAGCAACAAGAAATAGACCATAAATTTATTAAAACTTATGA
>CAYJDZ010000036.1:0-10737 GCA_964368955.1 uncultured Mariniplasma sp. | reverse complement strand
AATGAAATTATATAAAGAAAGATATAAAGAAAAAACAATCGTTTTTAAAAATCGAAGACAAGTTAATGCTTATTTAAAGTCTATTGGATATGAAGGCTCTATTAAATATGAATAAAATCATTTAAACATTGTGAAAATAGCTTATATATCGTATAATAATAATGCATAAAGGATGGGATGAAATGAAAAAAGTTAGAGTTAGATATGCACCAAGTCCAACAGGACTGCTTCATATTGGAAACGCAAGAAGTGCACTTTTTAATTATTTATACGCACGTCATTTTGGCGGCGATTTTATTGTTAGAATTGAAGATACTGATGTTTTAAGAAATGTTGAAGGTGGAGAAGCATCACAACTTACCTACCTTAGCTGGTTAGGTTTAGAATGGGATGAATCACCAGACAAAGGTGGTAAATTTGGACCCTATCGTCAATTAGAACGCCTAGAGTTATACACAAAATATGCAGAAGAACTCCTCGATAAAGGGCTAGCATACAAAGACTTTAAAGAAGATAGCGATCAATATGCAATCCGTTTTAAAGTTCCAAGTGACACCTCTTATACATTTAATGATATTGTTAGAGGACAACTTAAATTTGAAAGTAAAGATGTAGAAGATTGGATTATCATGAAGGATAATGGCATTCCTACATATAACTTTGCAGTTGTGATCGATGATCACTTTATGGAAATCACACACGTTTTACGCGGCGAAGAACATATTACAAATACACCTAAGCAATTAATGATCTATCAAGCGTTTGGATGGGAAATTCCACTTTTTGGACATATGACAATTATCGTTAACGAAGAAAAGAAAAAATTATCTAAAAGAGATAAAAACGTTATTCAATTTATATCTGAATATGAAAACATGGGATATTTACCAGAAGCAATGTTTAATTTTATTTCACTTTTAGGATGGTCACCACAAGGCAACAAAGAAATACTCGATCAAGAAACCATCATCAAACAGTTTGATCCAAAAAGATTATCAAAAGCACCAGCAATGTTTGATAAAGATAAATTAGCATTCATTAATAGTAGATATATTAAAAAATTATCGATTGAAGTCTTAGCTCAAAAAGCGAGAGTCTATTTAGAAAAAGCGAACATTGTTATCAAAAGTCAAGAATGGCTTGAATTACTGGTAAGTATATTTCAAGATAGAATGAGTTATATAGGGCAAATTGTAGAATTATATGATGTATTTTTTCATCATGAGTTTAAAATTAGCGATGAAGCTTATCTTTTTCTCAAAGAAAATAACAGTCTATCTTTATTAGAAACTTTTAAAAAACATCTAGTTTTATCAAACTTTGAAATATCAGAAATTGAAGAAGCGGTTAAACAAACTGGATTAGACACAGAAACCCAAGGCAAAGAATTATTTATGGGATTAAGAATTTCAACGACTGGGGATATGCATGGTCCTAGTCTTCCGATATCCTTAGCCTTATTAGGAAAAGATAAAGTAATAAAAAGATTAGACCAAACAATGAATAAACTTAGAGGTGAGTTATGAGAAAATTAAGAATTCTGTTGACAGCAATCATGGTATTAACACTTTTGATGGCATGTGGGAAAAAAACAGAAGCGACTGCAGCGTTTAATAATGTTGTTGTTGATCAAACCAGTATTACTTTTAATCTAGAAATTATAGATGAAAACAAAGAAATAACTGGGACAACAGTTGTCTATCTATATAATAAAGATGGCGGCCTTAGAAACCAAAAAACAATAAAAACAGAAGAAGATTTAAAAATATATTTTTATGGTTTAGAATCCATTACTGATTTTAGCATTAAAGTAATCGCAACGATTGGCCGTGACGCACTAGAAATTGGCAAGTATAGTTTCAAAACTTTGACTGACCAAGAAATCATCATTAATTCTGTTGAAGATTTCTTCAAAATGAAAGATAATAGAAATGGAAAGTTTGCTTTAGGTCAAGATATTGATTTTAATAATGAACCATTCAATTCTCCATTTAATACATCAAGTCTTGCATTTGGTGGAACTTTTGACGGGAAAGGGTTTGCCTTAAAAAACATTACATTTGAAAAAATAGTCATGTATACAGGTGTATTTGGATATGTATCATCAGGTGTTATTAAAAATGTTACTTTTGATAACGTCCATATTGGAACAGAAGCCTTACCTTTAATTGCTGCAACCTCTTCAAGAGTAGGCATAATCAATGCATATACAACATCTCAAACCGCGAGAGTTGAAGATGTTACGATTAAAGATTCAACCATTTATCTTACGACTTCAAGTACAATTCAAGCTTATGCTGGAGCTGTAAGTGGAGAGTATAAAGGTGTCATCAAAAATGTAGATGTCTTAGATACTCAAATTAATGTCTTATCAACCTCATTTGGTAAAATCAAATTAGGGGGCGTAGTTGGTCTACTAGGACCTGATGCAGTTGTTAGCGAAGTTTATAGCAATGCAAGCGTTGAATTTAAAATGGAAGGAACTAACGTCAGAGATGATGATGTTACCCATATGATTGGTGGAATCATCGGAGAACACGTAACTGGAGCAGTTGTTTCTAATATCATTAGTACAGGTCATATCATTGCTCAAATCAATTACAACACTCAAACTGATACAAATAGAGGTATTTATACATTATTCCTAGGTGGTTTAATAGGTAAAGCTAAAAATAACGTTTCTAATGGCTTTTACAGTGGGACTATTTTGGTTTCTCATGTAAAAAATGAAAATGAAACTAAAGTCACTAAACAATTTAGAATTGGTGGGCTAATCGGTTTAAATGAATCAAATACAGCAGCAAAACAATTAGTTAGATTAGGTGGAGCTGAAATTAACATTACTGTTTCTGATGATGTTTTATTAGATGCATCTCAAATTTTTGGATTTGATCGCTATGAAGTAACTAGTGATAAAGGAGTTAGTGGAACACAACATTTAGTGGTTAATGATGTTTCACAGACACCTGAAGCAAATATTAATACAATTGCTGATTTAGATACTTATTTCACAAGCGAATGGATAAAAGGAAAATTAGTTGGTTAACATAAGACGGCACTTCGGTGCCGTATTTTTTTCATATTTGCATGATATAATAGACATGGAGGAAGATAAGATATGTTAATTTCGAAAACTAGATTTATTAATTATATTAGATGTGATCGCTTTGTTGCCCTAGATGAAATTCACAAAGATCAAGAAAAAGCGATTGTCTCTTTTTCTGACTCTGATGATTTAGAAGCTTTAATGCATCAAGAAAATAGTGCTAAAATCAAGCACATTCTAGATGATATGACAGATGAAGATGGAGAAGATGTTTTAGTTAAAAGTGATCCTCAAATGGATACGATGCTTAAATACTATAATGAAATTGAAATGATCAGTGGACAAATCATCGATAAAAAATTCAAAGGCGAAACCGTTTATGCGCTTGATACATTTAAACAAAAAAGATTTGAATATGATTTAGACGGTTTTAAATTTTATTGTTTTTTAGATGGTTATCAAGAAGATGATGATACCATTCGTATATTTGAGGTTAAAGCAACCACTTCAAAGAAGTTTTTAGATATGGAATTTAAACTAGATGATGAAAAACAATGTGTGTTTGAATATAGTCCTGAATCTATACTAATGTTTCGAGAAGATTTAGGGTTAGAGGTTAATGAGCACTATCATAAAAAAATTAAAAAACTTGAAGATAGACTTTCAAAAGAAGGTAGATATATCTATGATATTTCTTATCAAAGATATATTTTAGAACACGCAATAAAGTCAAATAAGAAAATAAAGTATTATTTAGGTGTATTAAACAGTAATTATGTTCATGAAGGATTAGTCGATGAAGAGAATCATCCCATTTATAAAGATGATATTATCACATTTATTGACGTGACTTCATTTACAGAAAAAATGATGCCAATTATTAAATCTGATCAACAACTTGTCGTTAAAAGATTAGATGAAATGAAAGCTAATCCTGTAGACTTAGGACCTCATTGCCAAAGAAAAGATTCAAGAGAATGTATATTCTATCCAATATGCTATAAACATATACCCACCAAAAATTCAATTTTCACTTACTTTCAAGGTCATCACGGCTTTAAAGATGAAAATAATGAAAAACATGAGAGATTTGACTTAATCAATCAAGGATATATCAGCGCTTTTGATGTTCCAAAAAATTGGTTAAATAGAATAGATAACCGGGTTCAACGAGAAGTCATGGAAACACTAATGCCTTTCAAAGACCTAAAAAAAATAAAAGCAGCAATCGATTCTCTTAATTATCCAATTTATCATCTTGATTTTGAAACATTTCCTTGTCCTTTGCCTCGATTTAAAGGTGAGACGCCCTACACTCAATCTTTATTCCAATATTCTATACACGTTGAACATGAACCTAGCGTTTGCCACAAAGATGACGATAATTATGGATTCATCGCTAAAACACATGATGATTTACGAAGAGAACTTGTTGAATCGATGCTAGATATTATTAAAGCTGATGGTGGTTCCATCATGGTTTATAATCAGTCATTTGAACAAACAAGACTTAAAGAGATGGCTATATTATTTCCTGAGCATCAGATAAGACTACTAGATATGGTTGATAGACTGGTTGATTTGATGGATTTTGTCAAAGGCAATAAGAAGTTTTTCAAGAGCCTAGGATTTGATGATGATGAGCTTGCAGGGCTAGCATATTATCACAACAATCTTAATGGATCATATTCAATCAAAAAAGTTTTACCTGTATTTAGTCACTTAAAATACGATGGGATGCCGATTGCTAACGGGACTGAAGCTTTAGTTGCGTATGCAAACTTCCCATACATGAACAAAGAAGAATTTGATATCATTTACCAAGATTTATTACAATACTGCAAACAAGATACTTGGGCCATGGTAGAAATATTAGAAGCCTTAAGAAAATTAAGCTAACTGATATAAACCACTCATATCAATGAATGGTTTATTCTTTCGTGAAGCCATATTGTAAAATAGGGTGATTATGGTCTCAACTCTTGTTATTTTGGTGATTTTTTAATATAATAAGACAAAGAGGAGGTCTATAAATATGCTTAAAATATATAATACACTTACACAGAATATCGAAGCATTTGAGCCTAATGATGAAAAAAAGGTAAGAATGTATGTTTGTGGACCAACTGTATATGGAGATATACACTTAGGTAATGCAAGACCGATTATCTTTTTTGATGTGGTTAAAAGATATTTAAAATATTTGGGATATCAAGTTTATTTTGTTTCTAATATTACCGATATTGATGATAAAATCATTGATAAAGCAAAAGCTCTAAAAATATCTGAAAAAGAATTAACAGATGAATACACAAAAAGATTTATAGATATGAGCCTATCTTTGGGCAGCATCATTCCAGATGAACTTCCTAAAGCTACAGAGTTTGTAGATCAAATGATTTCATATATTAAAGATTTAATTGACCAAGGTGCGGCTTATCAAAGACCATCAGGTGTTTATTTTAGAGTACATAGCGTATCTGATTATGGAATTTTAAGTAAACAAAATATTGAAGAACTAACAGAAGGCGTTAGAATAAACCTAGATACTTATAAAGAAGACCCCAAAGATTTTAGCATTTGGAAGACAACAACCGAAGGCCTAAGTTATGATAGTCCATGGGGTAGAGGTAGACCAGGCTGGCATACAGAATGTGCTGTGATGAATCACGAGATATTTAAAACGGAAATTGATATTCATGGTGGAGGCACCGACT
Organism: uncultured Mariniplasma sp.; assembly: GCA_964368955.1. Lineage (GTDB taxonomy): Bacteria > Bacillota_I > Bacilli_A > Acholeplasmatales > Acholeplasmataceae > Mariniplasma. The sequence goes on along the minus strand of CAYJDZ010000036.1, from coordinate 4,974 downwards.
TAAAGTTTCCTCACCATGAAAACGAAATCGCACAAACAAAAGCACACGATAACCATCACTTAGCTAAGTACTGGATGCATGTTGGTAGACTTGATGTAAATGAAATAAAAATGAGTAAATCATTAGGAAATATTACACTTGTTAAAGACCTACTTGAAGTCTTTGATCCTTATGCTTTTAGATTACTAATGATAACACACCATTATCGTCAACCAATTAACTATACTGAGGACTTGATGATACAATTTTCTAAAGAATATGATAAAATAAAAAGAACACTTAAAAAAGCGTTTTTAACGCTATCACTAGAAGATATTGAATTAAATATGGAAGATGAATTAATTATGGAATCTTTTAGAGATACCATGAATCAGGATTTCAATATTCCCAATGTCATGACGCTTATCTATGACGTCTTAAAACAAATGAATAAAGAAACACAAATACATAGATTAGGCATTTTATACAAAACAGTAAAGACAATCTTAGAGATATTAGGTATTATGCCTTTATTTTCATTAAAAGATGATGTGTTAATCATGTATCGACAATGGGAAGAAGCCAGATTAGAAAAAGATTTTCAATTAGCAGATCGATTAAGAGACCAATTAAGTAAAAGAGGATGGATGTAATTGAACGGATTAACACTAGCCTATATAGGTGATGCTTACTATGAATTGTTCATTCGTAAGTATTTAATTGATAAAAAAATAACAAATGTGAACCAATTACACAAAACTGCGATAAAATATACTCAAGGGGAATCACAATCAAATATCGTAACATATTTTATTGAGCAAAATTTACTTTCACAAGATGAGGAATCATTTTATAAAAGAGGAAGAAATGCAAGTGGTCCAGGAAGAAAAAACACAGATGCAAAAACCTATCATCAAGCTACAGGTTTTGAATCTTTAATAGGTGCGCTCTATTTAGAAGACATGTTGAGATGTGATGAACTTATAAGAAAAGCCATTACATACATTGAAAGCGGAGATTTGAATGGAAAAAACAGTTGATGAAAAATTGAATAAAAAACAATCTCAAGACTTAAATGAACTTCTTGATGGTGATGGTTTAAAAAAACAAAGAGGACCGAAAACAATTATCAAAGAAGATTTGATAAAGATGAAAGGTGATCCTTTAGGACTACACGTGCCTTTAGACTCAGAACCAAGAGAAAGTTTGAATGTTAATGAGAAAATAAAAAGTAAAGACGATATTGTTGTTGAGCGTTATAATCCTGAAATTGAATTAGGATTGACTTCAGAAGAAGTTGAACTTCGTCAAATGGCAGGGCTCGCGAATATTAGTGATACAGGTAGTTCGAAAAGTATACCTAATATTATTACATCAAATATTGTGACCTTTTTTAACTTTCTAAACTTTGGTATTGCTGGCTGGTTAATCTCAGTTGGCGCAAGCTTTACCAACATTTTATTTATGGGTGTTATTACAGCAAATATTACCATTGGTATTATCCAAGAAATTAGAGCTAAAAAAACAATAGATAAATTATCGCTATTATCCGCTCCAACAGCAATCGTAAAACGTGATTCTGATGAAGTAGAAATTGGTGTTTTTGATGTTGTTATTGATGATATCTTATTCTTAAGTTCAGGAAAACAAATCCCAGCAGATGCAGTTGTTAGAGAAGGTACACTAGAAGTAAACGAATCCCTTCTAACTGGCGAATCTGATCCAATTATCAAACGTAAAGGTGATACTTTATATTCAGGTTCATTTGTTATTTCTGGATCTTGTCATGCACAAGTAACTGCAGTTGGAAAAGACATTTATATTCAAAAATTAACAAATCAAGCAAAAAAATATAAAAAACCGAATTCTGATCTACTTGGGTCATTAAAAATTATCATTCGTACAGTAGGGGCATTAATATTACCACTTGCAGGCACTTTGTTTTACTTAATGTGGTCTCAAGTAAACTGGACTCCAGGTATAACTTTTACTGAACAATTAGCAAGTCCTGAGTATCAAGAGATTGTTATTAAAACAGCTGGCGCGATGATTGGAATGATTCCTTCAGGATTGTTCTTATTAACTTCAATGGCTTTAGCAGTGGGTGTTATTAGACTAGCTCAAAATAATACATTAGTTCAAGAGTTGTATTGTATCGAAATGCTTGCTAGAGTTGATACTTTATGTCTAGATAAAACAGGAACTATTACTGATGGAACGATGACAGTTAAGAGTATTATTGAATATAAAAATGAAACAGGATTAACATTAAAAAATGTGGTTTCAGCAATGATAAACGCACAAAATGATACGAATTTAACTTCTGAAGCATTAAAAGATAGATTTGGAACCGCAAAAAGATATAGACACAAAGAAATCATTCCTTTTTCTAGCACAAGAAAATTTAGTGCTGTTCAATTTGATCGTTATGGAACGTTTGCGATTGGCGCACCTGAGTTTGTCATTAGAGAGGGTTTTAATCAAATCGCTTCTGAAGTTGACAAACAATCACTAGAAGGTTATCGCGTTTTAGTTGTTGGACATAGCACTAGCGATATTGAAGATAACAAACTAACTGGTAAAATCGTTCCTATCGCATTAATCATGATTGAAGATACGATTAGACCAGATGCAATAGAAACGATAGAATATTTTAAATCACATAATGTTGATGTTAAAGTTATTTCAGGGGACAATCCTCTAACAGTTTCTCGTATTTCTCAAAGAGCAAATATCGAAAATGCAGATAAATACATATCGCTAGAAGGTATGCAAGATAAAGAAGTTGTCAGATCAGCATCAAGATACACTGTCTTTGGACGCGTATCACCACACCAAAAGAAATTACTTATAGAATCCCTTAAAAACAACGGTCGTACGGTTGCGATGACAGGTGATGGTGTTAATGACATCTTAGCCTTAAAAGAGGCAGATACATCGATTGCGATGGCTTCTGGTAGTGAAGCAGCAAGAAACGTATCGCACTTAGTTTTACTTGACTCCAATTTCTCTTCAATGCCTAAGGTTGTAAGCGAAGGTAGAAGAGTTATTAATAACGTTCAAAGAGTATCGACACTGTTTTTAACTAAAACGATATTTTCATTCTTATTAGCAGTTGTTGCGATTATTCGTTCTGGATATTATCCAATTAGTCCATCACAACTTGTTTTAATTGATTATTTAGTCATTGGTATTCCTTCGTTTTTCTTAGCGCTAGAGCCTAACAATAAACAAGTTAAAGGGAAATTCTTACCAAATATTATTAAAGCAGCCTTGCCTGGCGCATTGGTTGTTATGATTAATAGTTTAATTATCTTTGGGTTTGAAGATCTACTTCAAATGGATAGCGTCGTGGTTTCTACACTTATTGTAATCTCAGCAACTGTTACTTCACTTGTTGTATTACTTAGAGTCTCAACACCATTTAATAAGATGAGAAGAACTTTATTTATCTTAATGGTTGGTATCTTCTTATTTCTAGTTATGTTAACTCCAAATTTCTTTGATTTTGCACCTTTCTGGAGACAAGACATTATGAAATTTGAACCATTAACGGTTTCCCAAATCTTATTACTTTTAGTTTTAGCTCAAGCAACATTCCCACTGATGTATATTTTAACGAATATGTATGGTTGGATCAAAACATTTATCAAAACAATTTTAAACAAATTAGCAGATATGCAATAATAAAAGGCGCATAAGCGCCTTTTTAATCCTATTTATCAACTTTTTCAAAGATTTATCACATTTAAAATATATCTATTTTTATAATGACCCTGGAGGGATCAATATGATTGTTTATGGAAAGAATGTTATTAGAGAAGCTGTCTATGCAAAAAGACCTATCTTTAATATGTATGTGGATCAAAAATTTAGTGATCATAAATTTTTAGCGTTCTTAAAAGAGAAAGATATTAGATTTGAAGTCGTTTCAAAAGAAAGACTCAATCAATTATCTGATAACTCGGTGCATCAAGGCATTGTTGCAAACGTTAAAGACTATGAAACAGAAAATCTAATCGATAAAATCAAAGAAAACGAACTACAAAGATTTATCATTTTAGATGGCATTGAAGACCCACACAATTTAGGGGCTATCATTAGAACCGCAGAAGCAACAAAACTCTCAGGAATCATTATGAGTAATAAAGGACAAGTTCAGTTAAACGCTACAGTTGCAAAAGTTTCTTCTGGGGCTATTGAACATGTACCCGTGATTTTAGTTTCAAACATTAATCAAGCAATTTTAACACTACAAGAACACTTAGTATTTGTTGTTGGCACAGATGGGAATACCGATTTAACCTATGAAAACATGCCTTTAGACAAATCTTTAGCTGTTGTCTTAGGCAATGAGGGTGAAGGTATCAGACCACTTGTTAAAAAGCATTGTGATATGCTTGTTAAAATTCCGATGTTTGGTAAAATCAATTCTCTAAATGTGAGCGTTGCTGCTGCATTAATGATGTATAAGATGATCTAGAATATGATTTATAAAATCATGAACGATTATGAACTTGTGTTCTTAGTAAAAACACAAAATGATTCAATCGCTTTTGATTTCCTCTTCCAAAAGTATCAAAAATTTATTTGGAAACATATTCATCTATTGCGTATTGACTATATGGAACAAGATGATTTTTTTCAAGAAGGCGTTTTAATGCTCTATAAAGCAGTACAAACATTTGATGAAGCTAAACAAAAAACGTTCACAAGATATTTTGAACTTATTTTAAGAAGACAGTTTTATCAACTCATTTATAAGCTCCCTAAATATCTTTTATATGAAGATTCAAATTTTATGTCCTGTTTTTCAACAATGGATAAAGAAGATGATCTTGATTTAGTCGTTACATGCTCAAGATTTGAAAAAGAAATATACCAATTTTATTTTATAGAAAAACAAGCAGTAGATAAAATATCAGAAAAATTATCGTGTGATCCCAAAAAAATATATAATGCTATCATCGTGTTACTCCAGTACCCTACCCAAAG
>CAYJDZ010000035.1:1552-10923 GCA_964368955.1 uncultured Mariniplasma sp. | reverse complement strand
ATAATAGATGCCTTCTCTTAAATCTCCTAAATCAACCATTAAGATAATTTGATGTCTTTTCTTCATCTTTGCTGCTACTTCATTTAATTTATAAATCACATCTAACTCAGAATTTAAAGAAATATCAGTATATCTAACGACTAAAGACGCTTCTGACATCGCTGGGATTCTTAAATAGACTTTTGTCTTTTTAGTTTTCATATTCATGATATTTTCTAATTTTGAATCTGCAATATAGTCAATATTTGATTGTTCTAGGACATCTAACAATCTGGGATCTTTGCAGAAAACTTTAGAAACAGCCATGACTGACAAATTATTTTTGTGACACAAATTCGTCAAAAAATCAACATTATAGGCATACTTTTTAGGATCAATAATAACTTTTGGATACATCTAATCACCCACTTTTATATACTTATTTTCTAAATACGTTTTAACCTCTGCTTTATATGTTAAAGATAGAACTCCAAGGGAGGCAAATATGTAGTCTTCATCTTTATGAATGTTGACATTTTTGCTAGGAACAAGTTTTGTAGTTGCATCATCAAGATAATTTTTAATACTTATTTCTATATCTAGATGATTGAGACATGCGCCTCCAGTTAAATAGATATTTTTGACTTGCGTTGTATCTTTACCGTCAGGTATGACTTTCATACCGTTAGTTGTATAAACCCTTCTTAAATCACCTATATGACGATCTAGAGCAACTTTAACACAGGTTTCTGTTAGTAAATCTATTAGTTCTTTCCCTTTTTTCGATAAAGGGATAAATGGCTCATTTTTCAGTAAATCCAAGATTTCGTCTTCTGTGATCTTTAAGTTTTTTATGAAGTATTGTTTATTTGCTTGATGATAGACTAATAAGCGGTTAAGATAGACTCCTAAATCACCTTCAACAGTTCTTTTTCCATCAGGTTCTCCATCATGATATTTTTGATAAATTGTTTTAGGTTCACAAACTGAATGAATATCTGTAGTCGCACCACCAACATCAATGGTCATCACATTTTTGCTGATTTCATTTAACAATATGGTTGTGTCCATCACAGCACCTGGTGTTGGTATAATGCGTCCTTTGACTAGAGATGCTATTTTATGCATCCCTTTAGCATGGATAATGTTTTTTTCAAATAGGTCATAGATAGCCATTCTTAATGGCATAATATTAAAGTCATCGACTCTTGGATAAACGTTATCAACAATTGTTAAATCTTTGATTCTTAGATTTTTTATTCTTTCAATATTTGCAATGTTTCCACTGTAGATCATCGGTATGTTTAAATCCTTAACTTTTAATAGATTTTGAAACGCGACATCTTTTTCTCCATAATTAGTCCCACCAGCAATAATAATGATATTTGGTTTAATCGCTTTAATTAAAGAAACATGTTCATCTTCAATCAGATTCGCAGTAATCAGATGAACATTTGCTCCAGCATTTAAGGCAGCTTGTTTTGCTGCTTTTGCGGTCATTTCATAAACTAGACCATGAACCGTAATCTTTAAACCACCAGCAGCACTTGAAGTCGCAAACATTTCTTGATAATTGAGTTCATCGACTTCTAAATTCTTCTTTAAATCTTCAATTGCGAGATTCATACCGATGGTTACATCTGATTCAACTGTTGTTCTGCTCACCCCTCTTCCCAAAAATTTAAGTGGACCATTAAATAGGTTAAAGGCATTCATAATTGTCGTGGTTGAGCCGATTTCAGCAACTAGGACATCAATTTTCATATAATTTTTTATGTTGTTTAACGATAAATGATGCGACATCTATGCCTTTAGTCCCACGGCTAAAGCCTTGATCCATCCCGTGAGATTTTGCGATCTCTGGTGTGACTTGTGTGCCTCCAGCAATTAGTATTAATTTATCTCTAACGCCTTTTTCAATCGCGTAATCATTTAGTTTCTGCATATTTTTATAGTGAATATCATCATGTGAAATAATTAAAGAAATCATCACGCAAGTTGCATCTATTTCAATAGCAGCATCGATAAATTTTTCAATCGGAACTGATGTTCCAAGATATGTATACTCAATCCCATAAGCTTCAATACCACCATGCTTAATGTCTAGAATTTCTCTCATACCAACACTATGCTCATCACTACCACCAGTTCCTGCAACAATCTTTATGTGATGTTTTTTAGCATAGCTTGTAATTTCATCTTCTGACAAGGGTACTTCTTTTTTAACAATATGAAGTTTAGAGATATCAATATCAAAATCAACAACACCTTTAATTTGAATTCTTGTGCCTTCACTTGGGTGCATCACTTCACTATGAATCACTTCAACACTTGATAAATTCATCTTTTTTCCGATTTCTAAAGCTGCTGCTTCTGCAATTAATTTACTTGTTGGAAAAAACATATCAACAGTTATCACTCCGTCACCGAGCCATTGAACTTCTGGTTTTAAAAGATTTGAATCTCTATATTTTTGATTATTTTCTAATCTTTGATTGACATTGTCTTCCATGTCTAGTTCATCTATGTATTGAATCAGATCTGGATTTTCTAATGATGATCCACCAATGAGTTTTTCTGGATGATCGATACATTTAGGATCATATTGAGAAACATTATTATAACCATAGTGTGCAGAAACTGGAGCTAGATAATCTTTTTCTCTTTTATAAGTTGTATCGCTACCGATACCTCCGTTAATTTGCCTTTTAATCCCATCATCCATCCGCTCAGGGTAAAGACCACTATCAACAAACATGCCTTTTTCAACAGAATGAAAATAACCACCCATTTCAATCATTTCTTCCATCATGAGGATTGCACGTTCTTGGATTTCTCTTTTTGTTTTAAATAAATCACCATCTTTTTTAAACTCTAACATACTCAAAAGATCATCCATACCAATCATGGCTTGTTTTGCAGTATCTAAAGCTTCAATATTAAACATATGCCAAGGTACATTTCGCCCTTCATCTGGGGTTATTGTTGATTGGATGTCGGCAGACGTTAGTTTTGATATCAATAAATTTAAGACATGAGTGACGGTTGCTTCTCTTGTTGATGAATCCATATATTTTGTGTTCATTTGAGCTCTCATTTTATACTTATCAAAAAACTCACGAAGAGCTATCGCGTAGGGTAGGTTTAATTTAATATCAGGGCTTGGTGGTGCAGCAGGTGGTACAGTTGATAAACATATCAACTCTGGTTTAATACCCACTCTTTCACTAAATCTTGAGTTAATGCCATGTTGAACAAGTAGTTCTGGCATTACTTTCCAAGCATCTCTTGCTGTTGCATTGGCATTATGAGCACCATCAATTTGAGCAAGTCCACCATAAGCCATAATTTTCTTTGACTCTGCAGCATCGACAAAACTTCTAATCATATTAATATTTCTATATAATACATTATATTGTGGATCTTGGTGAGCCCCATTAACGCCTTCTTCAACAAACATGACAGCAATCTCTGGACCTGCAACACCTGATACATATGAATGATAATTAATCGGTCTTCCAACTTCTTCTTCAATGATATCAAGCGCTTTTCTTTGTGCTCTGACTTGTTTTCTAGTAATAGGAACGCCGCCAACACCTTGTGGTGTACCTTCTAAAAGACCATCCATATGAGATTGACCTGCTGTTCTAATCACCATCATATGGTCTGCACCATGATATGCTGCCATGCGCATTCTTCTAATATCGTCTTCAAATCTGCCTGATGCAATTTCAGTTGTGATACTTGCATCAGGTTGAGGATCTATATGATTTAAATGTCTTGCACTTGGTAGGCAAATAGAGTTTTTTAAACTATCAGAGACATCAACATAGTGAAATTGACCTATGTCTTGGGGATTTTTCTCTCTCCAAACCCAACCTTTTCTTTTTGGTCTATAATGTTCTAAATCCTTTAATATCTCTTTAATATCTAGTTTTTCATTAGGTTTAATCATTTAAATGCCTCCTTTAGCAAAAGAAAGTCATTCGTTTCTAATAGTTTAAGTCCTGCGTTTCTGATTTCTAAATGATTCATTTTTGCATATTTATAAATCACATGACCTGCGCCATGTGAAATCAGGTTTTGTTCTAATATCATATCTACTAAAGCCTTCGCTTCAATTGAAGAAAAACCCATTCTTAGTAAAACACTTCTTTCAATCGAAGGTGATGTGTAATCATAAGCGAGATCAAGAATAGGGTCAATAAGTTGGTCTAGTAATTGGTAAAAATAGGTTTTTAACTCTTGATCTGTCTTTTCTTTTAAATGGGTACTTCTCATTACATAATCATCTTTTCTAGCTTTCATTGATTTCCTCCATCAGTTTATAGATTGAATTTATATCTAGTTTGAGTTCATCACATAGATATTTATCTTCTAGTGTTGAAAATTCATGGTCTTTATAGTATTTTAAATACGATTTTTTTAGATCCATCATATCTAATTCCTTATGTTTTACATCTTTTCCGGACAATGGAAACACTAAATTTTGTCCAGGAATCTCTTCTAATGGATTGCCAAACATCAGTTTAATACCACCTTGTTTTGCAAAAGATATTTGACTATTATAATGTTTTCCTGCTCCTGTGTACTCACTTTCTTGGACAACAATGATATGATCTATGGGAAGCGTTTGAGCAATTGAAAAAGCTGCAGCTAAACTAATATTTCCTGCAGGACCTCTTTCCATCCCTTCAAGTAGAGAAAGTGCTTCAGTTATGAAAAAGACTGAACCTTGATTAACTAATACATATCGATCCATATATCTAAGTGGTCTAGCTGCACTTCTAGGAACATCAGATCGATCAGGAAATGTGGTAAAAGGAATACCAAAACCTGTATGTCCTGTTGTAAAAGATTTTAAATTGAAATCGTGGTCACTTGCCATATGAAGACCTGTTAAATCAACGCTTGCTGCAATAATTTCGGTATGGATTGCACCATGATATTTAAGTCCTCTAGCTGTTCCAGTCAAATTACCGCCACCGGCATTTGTAGCAATGACAACTTCTGGATATTTACCTTCTTTTTTTAGAATCTCTTCAGCTATTTCATAGCCTAGCGTCTCGATACCTTTAATGCCATATGGAGAATATAGGGATGCGTTAAAATATTTAGTTTCATCTAATATTTTTAGAAATTCATAAAAAAGCTCAGGTCCTACTGAAAGTTGAATGACTTCAGCGCCATATGCTTCGCAACGTCTTGCTTTTTCAATGATTTCAGGTTGACTGACATCATTAGAATCAAAAACTTCTTGGACAATGATGCATTTTAAATGAAGTCTTGCTGCCATCGCTGCAACTGCAGCACCATAATTACCACTCGTTGCTGCAACTACACCTTTATAGCCCATCTTCTTCGCATGATAAACACTTACGACTGCTCTTCTTGCTTTAAAAGAACCACTCAAATTAAGTGCTTCATCTTTTAAGAAGATTCTTGCTCCAAATCCTTTTTTTGCAAACTTTCTTGCATACTCACTCATTGCTTTTAATTCAATTAGAGGTGTTTGCCCAACATGATTTTCAAGTTGTATCTTTTGAACTTCCAAAAAATCATAACCTGCATCTGACATCATCTTTTCATAATCAAAAGCGATACCTTCGAGTTCAAATTTTTCGTAGTCAAGATTCAAAGAATCTTTCATAATTTCAAGCTTTTTAGCCATCATTTTATCATAATCAGTCATGAATTTCACCTTCAAACTCTGTTAGAATAATATCTTTCATTTTTTTGACTTCACTTAAATAACGTCCAAATGAATGTGTATAAGATGGGTTTTCTTCAATTAAAATTCCTTTGACTAATCGATTAGTTTCAGTCTTGATTAAAACTTCTTCACCAATTTTTGAATCTTTTTCCAAATAGCCTTTTATTTTCATCACAAAATCAGTTAGTTTAGTATCATCAGGTATACGGTTTGATCTTTGATTACTTTTTAATACTGTTTGCTTAATTAAAACATACATACCTTTTTTAATCATTACTATCCCTACTTTCATTTATAAATTACAATGATGAAATCATTTATTTATTTATGATCTTCAATTAGATCTCTCATATCTCCTAAGATTGCTCTAGGTATAGGCAAATCTAGCATGGTTTTTAATCCAGGTCTTGAATTAATTACATGCGCAATCATATTTACACAAATAGCGATTGTTCCAATACCACCATCAATTTCAGGGGAAATAGACATATGTATATCCGGGCTTCCTTTAATATCTATAAAATCTCCAGTATGAGTTCCCTCTAACTGAGGTTCAATTTGTTGAGGATGATCCATGTTTAAAAACAGGTCATCATCAAGATATCCTTGAGCAGTCATGTTAATACCAGCTAATGTTCCCTTTTTGGCAAAAGCGTATTTTGTTTTTCGATCAACTTGCGTAATAATTGGTTGCATTTGTTGTAACAATTTTGTAGGCTTTAGCCCCAGCCCACTAAAAATCATGTTCATACTTTGATTAAAACCAACATGACCTGCTAAATCATGATTTTGAATTCTTTTATGATAAGTGTCTAGCGTATCTCCAACACCTTGTTCTTCCATAACTGCAGGACCAAAAGGCGATAGACTATTCACTCGTTTAACATCAATATGACTGACTTCTTTCATCGCTCCAGTTAATGTTAAAACCAATAAATCCATCACAAATCCTGGATTAATACCTGTGCCTAGAATTGTGACACCATATTTCTTAGCGAGTTTATCCATCTCTAAGGATAATTTAGGATGACTTCCATAAGGATATGCCATTTCTTCGGCTGTTGTAATCACATTAATCTTATGTTCAACTATTTTTTTAATCTTAGGAAATGCTTTTTCAACAAAACTATCAGTGCAAAGTAAGACAATGTCTGGTTTTTTTTCAATCAATAGTTGATCAATTTGATCACTAATTTTTACAGGATTAATGGTTTTAGACAATAAAAAATCAGATATATTTTTATCTAATAATTTTTTGCTAATATCACATACACCGACGATATCTACACCCTTTTTTGTTAATAACATCTCCGCCATACCTTGTCCCATGGCTCCAAAACCCCATATGACTACTTTGATAGGTTCCATTTTATGCCTCCCTTTTCTATAAGTCTATGATAACACGAAACCGCTTACATTGTAAAATAAAAAAAAGATAAGTTGCCTTATCTTCTAGTTAATTAAATAGTCTTCCTGCAGTGAAAAAATAATCCGACAAACGATTGATGAACTTAAGTGTGTGTTCATTGACTTTTTTAATATCATTTAAATCAATTAATACACGTTCAGAAGTTCTTGTCTTGACTCTTGCCATGTTCATCCATGCTGCAGATTTGCTTTGGTCCAATTGGATAAATTTGGTTAGTTTTTCTAATTTAAGATCAATTTCATCAATTCTTTTTTCTAACCACAAAACATGAGTATCAAAAACTTTATATTGAGCAATATCATCAAGGGCTATTTCATATGCCATTTGAAATAATACATGATGAATCTCATCTAGGTCTTCAACGATTTTAGCTACTGTGATATATTGTTTAGCGACTAAAATAGTTGCCATTACTTCGTCTAATTGACCATTTACTTCAATGTGTAAATCATTTTTTTTAACTCTTCTTTTAAGTAAGTCAGTTTCTCCAGAGTCTCCACGTTTTGTATAGATTTTCATACTTTTCTCCTATATTTCAGTTGAAATAATGACTGGTATTGTAATTGGTCTTCTTCTAATCTCTTGATAGATTAAACGATTGACTTCATTTCTAATATCTCTTTTATATTCATTCCAATTGATGTATTTGCCAGTTAAATGTTTTTCACTTGTTTTATAAAACAATTCTTTTACTTTATTTAGTATTTCTTCAGATTCTTGGACATAGACAAATCCCTTAGTAACAATCTCAACTTCACCTAGTATTTTCTTTTGTTTAGGTGACACATGAGCAACAATTAATAAGGCACCATCTTCAGCAAGTAGTTCTCTATCTTTCATCACAAAGTCATTAACATCACCAACTGCTGTTCCATCAATTAAGATTTCACCGACACTTATTTCATTCTTAGAGACAAAGACATCACCACCTTTTATGTTTAAAACATCGCCATTATCCATGATAAAGACATGATCAGGATCATATCCAATCTCTATTGCAAGTTTTTTTAATCCATATTGGTGTCTGTATTCTCCAATAGTAGGTATAACATATTTTGGTTTTAATAGATTCATCATCATCTTGAGTTCTTCACCAGTTGCATGAGCAGAGGTAAGTAGTCTTTGATCAATGTTTTCAACAATCGCATCACTTCGATAAAGCACATCTAGAGTTCGTGCTGCCATCTTTTCAGTTCCTGGAACTGGTGGAGTCATTAAAATAACTGTATCAGTTTCTGTAATATGAATTAAACGATCAATTTTTTTACACATTCTTTGTAACATAAAGAAAGGTTCATGACGACTACCTGTCACTAAGGCTACAATATTGTTATCATCATTTTTATTCTTGTCATCAATGAATTTTAAGCTAATCAAGCTGGTTTTAGGAATGTCTAAGTATCCACTCGCAATCGCAATATCAACTATTCTTTGTGCTCTTCTGCCGATAATCGCTATTTTCTTATGATGCTGTAAGCTCATGTCAATAACACGTTGAATCTTCTTTAAATCAGAAGAAAAAAGAGAAACAATAATACGACCTTCAGCGTTTGCGTATATGCTATTTAGTTTGTGATCAAGACTTTGGTTAACCCCACCATTTAAAATGAGTGTAGAGCCTAATGATTCAGTTAACAAAGCTAAAACATTCTTTTCAGCCAATTCATTAATCTTTCTAAAGTCTGTTTGATATTTTAAATGACCGCTTTGATCAAATGTAAAATCAGATGTATAAACGATCACACCATCAACCGTATGAATCGCAATCCCAACAGATTCAGGTATCGAATGTGTTGTATTAAAGAAGGTCACTCGAACATTTCCAAACTTAATAATACTATTTTGTGAAATCGTATTAAGTGTTAATTCTTCTAAGTTAAAATCTTCTTCTTTCAATAAATCCTTTAATATTTGCATGGTAAAATTGGTCGCATAAATAGGCACATTTAAATCTCTAAGTATATGTGGTAATGCACTGATATGATCTTCATGTGCGTGAGATAAAAAGATACCTTTAATACGATCTTTTGCTCGCAATAAAACTTTATAATCAGGGATAATTTCATCTACCCCATATAATTCTGAACTTGGATACTTAATCCCTGCATCAAGAATGTAAAGATCACGGTCAACATCGATAACATACATGTTTTTACCGTTTTCTCCGAGTCCGCCCAATGCGAAAAATCTAATTTGGCTCATAATAACACTTCCTTTATTAAAAACATAAGCAACGTTTTTTTAACTATA
>CAYJDZ010000035.1:0-1452 GCA_964368955.1 uncultured Mariniplasma sp. | reverse complement strand
CCAATAGTAAGGGTTACGATAAGGGTTGTTGCGATATAGATAAAGTTATAACTTAAACTATATAACCAAACCTTATTTCCAACTAAAGAAAATATACGTGTTCCAATATTTTCTCCTGCTTCTCCTTGCTCTACTTGATCAACGGCATATTTAATGGAACTACTCCAAAGGATAATCCCACTAATAGTTGAAGAAATTAAGCGAATCAAGCTGACTGTGATAAACGCATATATAAATTTTGATTTTTGCTTAAAACCTTCTTTAAAAAGACCTGAAAGTCCAAAAGCCATGAATGGAATGATGTAATCAAACAAGATTAAGAAAAAGATTTTAGTGGCACCCCACGATTCTCCTGTCCAACCTTCTAGCGTAACTTTTAAAGTTTCTATATAAATGATATAATCAATCCCAAAATTATACATCGCATAAATAAATCCTGAAATCAAACCATATTTCAGCCCAAACATAAGTCCTATAATCACAATGGGTAACATGGATATCCCAAAGAACTTTCCTCCAAAAGGCATGCTTAAGTTTAAAACTGGTATTGCATTGATTAAAACATCTAAGATGATTGCCATCGCAAGTAAATTAATTGTCGCAATCATTTTCTTAGTTTCTAACTTGTTTTTCATTTCTTTTCCTCCTTAGAAAATAAAAAAATTTCTGTGGATAAACCAAGAAATTGATAGCTCGAATGATTCAAATATCGACTATCCCTCCGCTGGTATGATCCAGATCAGGTTATTCGGGTCGACGATATTTCGTCCTCTCAGCATTTAAGCTCCCCGTAGTGATCGATTAAATATTACCACATAATATATACAAACACAACATAAATGATTAGAAAGGAAGTGAAGATATGCCTGATGTAGTTATTGCTGTACTTGTTATTTTAGGATTAGTAGTTCTTCTTATGATTCCTAATATTAAAATCGTTAGAAAAAACGAAGTCACAATCATTGAAAGACTCGGAAGATTTCATAAATTACTAGATATACCTGGTATCCATTTTGTTATTCCACTAGTCGATAGGAGCATCCAAACAGTTAGTTTATATAAACAACATATTCATAAAAAGATTTCTGTCGCACTCGGTGAAAATGTAATTCATGTAGAAATTAACTATGACATGACAATTACTGATCCTAAAGTTTATGTTTATGGCTCTATCGATTCAAATGAAACTATTCATACTTTTATCAAAGAGGCTTTAGAAGCACAAATGGATAAAGAAGAAATTATAATTCAAACAGTTGATTACGCAAAATCATACGGATTCACTATGGAAAACATTAAAATCAAATAATATTTTATAATTTTAATGTATTTTATTGTATTTTAGATAATATTGGAGTATAATGATTGTATAGAAGGAGTGATATTTATGGAAATTACTTGGTTTAACGAGAAACCAAAAGATTGCATTGTAACACTAGCAAAAGGCAGTCT